>CAZAUV010000016.1:0-26940 GCA_964488335.1 uncultured Bacteroides sp. | reverse complement strand
CTTCGACCATCATGATATTGTCGTAGGTGGCGCCAACCATGAGCTCCATGTCGGCGCGCTCAAGCTGCTCAAAAGTGGGGTTTATGACAAACTCACCGTCGACGCGAGCCACACGGACCTCAGAGATTGGTCCACCGAAGGGAATGTCGGAGACAGCGAGGGCAGCCGAAGCGGCGAGGCCTGCGAGAGCGTCGGGGATGTCGACGCCGTCGGTGGAGTAGAGGGTGATGTTAACAAAGGTGTCGGCGTGGTAGTTGTCGGGGAAAAGGGGACGGAGGACACGGTCAACGAGGCGAGAAGTGAGGATCTCATAGTCGGAGGCACGGCCTTCGCGCTTGAGGAAGCCACCGGGGAAACGGCCGAAAGAGGAGAATTTTTCCTTGTATTCGACCTGAAGGGGCATGAAGTCGACGCCCTCACCGGCCTCTTTGGCGGTGACAACGGTGGCCAGGAGCATGGTGTTGCCCATGCGGAGCTCTACCGCGCCATCGGCCTGCTTAGCGAGCTTGCCGGTCTCGAGAGTGATCTCACGGCCGTCGGGCAGGGCGATGGACTTTTTGAAAGTCTTGAGCATGATAGGGAAGATGTTGCAGCTTTTTATAGAAGTCGATAATATGCACAAAATGCGGGCAAAGGTAGTGATTTTTTTTGAAAGGAGCACAAAGCGAGCCACGTTTTCACCATCCGGGGACTAAAAAAGGGGGATAACTTTGCCGACGAAACGAAAACCTAACCCTAAAGAGAATGGAACAGAAGACAGCAAAAGAGATAACGGAGGCGCAGAGCGCGGCCATCTATGGCGGGCGGGCTGCGGGAGCTGAAGCTCCCTACACGGAGGAGCAAACCGCGGACGAGGCGGGAGCTGAAGCTCCCTGCACGGAGGAGCAAACCGCGGACGGGGCGGGAGCTGAGGCTCCCTACACGGAGGAGCAAACCGCGGACGGGACGGGAGCTGAGGCTCCCTGCACGGAGGAGCAAACCGCAGACGGGGCGGGAGCTCAAGCTCCCTGCACGGGGGAGCAAACCGCGGACGGGACGGGAGCTGAGGCTCCCTACACGGAGGAGCTAAAAGCGGACGGGGCGGGAGCTCAAGCTCCCTGCACGGAGGAGCAAACCGCGGACGAGGCGGGAGCTCAAGCTCCCTACACGGAGGCCCAAACCGCGGGCGCGGCGGGCGCTGAGGCTCCCTACACGGAGGAGCAAAAAGCGGGCGGGGCGGGAGCCAAGGCTCCCTGCACGGAGGAGCAAAAAGCGGGCGTGGCGGGAGCTGAAGCTCCCTACACGGAGGAGCAAACCGCGGACGGGACGGGAGCTCAGGCTCCCTGCACGGAGGCCCAAACCGCGGACGGGGCGGGAGCCAAGGCTCCCTGCACGGAGGAGCAAACCGAGGATGAGGGGGCTCCGGAGGAGGAGGAGCCGGGGATGTGGCAGCCGGTGAGGGGCTTTCTGGAGGGGATCAGGCCCTCGGTATGGGCCTGAAAGTGAGGGTCGGCGGGGGCTGAAGCCCCCCTGCTCTGAGGAACCAGGAGCCGCCTCAGGCATGCAACCATCTAACATCTAAAATCCAATATCTAATATCCAATATCTAAAATCTAACATCTAATATCTACGTGCCAAAGGCACGTCCCTACTAAAATCTAAAAAACTATGAATGAGAATGTAAACAACGGTCAAAACATGGAGATGAAGGTGATCAGCGGCGCTCAGGGCGCGGGCAAGATGGTGGTCGGCGGCCCGCTGACGACGTCGCAGGCCCGCGAGGGCTCCCCCACCCTGCTGCTCAATGAGATAGAGCAGAGGGTGGTGAAGGTGAGGCCTATGTCGACCCCCGTAGACCAGATCTCGCGCATGATAGGGAGCCGCCGGGCGGGGTCGATGGTGGTGGACTACTACACGGTGGACACCAAAGGGACCGAGGCCAAGGTGACGAGCTTCACGGCGCTGACCGGCAGCCAGGCCTATCACGACGGCAAGCCATGCTATAAGCTTGTGACTGACAATAACGACCTCTTTGCTCCGACAGAGACCATCCTCGTGCCCGGACGCGCCGGCGAGCACGATGCCGGCGAGATCGAGATGACACGCAAGAGCTTAGTGCTCTATGTCGAGAGCCGGACGGCCGACGGGACGGGCTTTAACGTGGTGGCGGTCAACGCCGCCATCGACAAAAACGGCGACCCGCTGACCAATCTCATAGCGGGGACGCGCCTGATAAGGATGGGCCGCGCCGCGAGCGAGCTCGATGTGCAGACCGACCAGTTTGAGTCGCTCCCCGTGAAGGCCACCAACTATTGCCAGATCTTCAAGGCTCAGGTGGAGCAGAGCACCGTGATGAGCCTGAGCAACAAGGAAGTGGGGTGGAACTTCAGCGACCAGGAGGAAGTGGCGGTGATGGATATGCGCATGGGCATGGAGAAAAACTTCCTCTTCGGCACCAAGGCTCGCCTGAGCAACCGCCGCAGCGGTAACGAGACACTGCTGACCGAGGGCATCTGGGGCCAGGCGCGCGGGTCGGTGGCCCTGACCGAGGAGGAGCTGACCCACAAAGGTCTCGTGGCCATGATGCGCAAAGCCTTCACCGGCAAAGCGGCCGGCTCCAACCGCAAGATACTCATCGCGGGGTCGGGCCTGATAGAGAAGATCAACCGCCTGGAGCCCTACCGCACCGTCGGGGCGAGCGACAAGGTGACCCGCTGGGGCATCGACTTCTCGGAGATCAACTCCAAGTTTGGCACCCTCTACGTGGTGCACAGCGAGGTGATGGACAGCTGCGGCCATGAGGAGGACGGGCTCATCATCGACCCCGAATATGTGAGCAAATACACCTTCATGCCCTTTGGCGTAGAGGCGATAGACCTCAGAGGGAGCGGCGTGAGAAACGTGCGCGCGATGGTGATCACCGAGGCTTCGTGTCTGGTGCTGCGCCATCCCCACACCCACCTTCGCGTGCTCGGATGCTGATATGGGAAAGACCAAGACACGCGAAGAGCTCATAGCCGAGCGGCTGCTGAGGCGGGGCTATCAGCCGGAGCGCGATGATGCCGAGGTGGATGTGACCACCGGGACGGCGATCGGAGCCATAGCGGGGCGCGAAGTGGACGACCTCATAGAGCGCCTCCGCCTTGAAGGGAGCGCCGACGAGATAGCCGACCGCGACATCTTCAGCCCGGCGATGACCCTGACCGACGAAGGGGGCGGGCTCGGCCTCGGCGAACTCCCCGAAGAAGTGTGGAGAGTGAGAGGCGTGAGGCTCGAGGGGTGGGAGGCCACGGCCACCCCCGAGCCGGGCCCTCCCCCGCCCTGCCCCAACCCTTACCTGCGCCCCGGGCCCCGGAGCCCGCGGGCGTGGGTGGCGGGTGAGCGGCTGTGGGTGGCGCCCCTGACCGGAGCGGTGGCCCTCCTGCGGGCTGTGACCACCGAAGATATGCCCCGGATTACACCTTATTATATAAGGGAGCGAGATGACGAGAAATGAAATGATGACAGACAGCATCTTTGAGAGCGCCGCGCGGGCCTATGGCGAGCTGGCCGACTTCCGCCGGCGGAGGCGCCGATATATCAACTACACCTTCGGCCGGCAATGGAGCGACACGGTGACGGGACTCGATGGACGGCCGGTGAGCGAAGAGGAATTTACCATCCAGATGGGAAAGAAGCCCCTGACCAACAATCTGATACGCCAGCTGATAAAAACCGTGACGGGCCACTTCCGCCGCCGGCTCGAAGAGGAGGAAGATCCCGGCGGCCTGAGGAAGAGCGCGGCCGGCGAGATGAACATGATCGACGAGCTCGACTGCCGGATGCTCGAGGAATTTCTTATCTCGGGCTGCGCGCTCCAGCGCATCGTGGCCGAGCGGAGGCCGTCGGGGAGCGGGATATGGATTGACAATATCGACCCCGACCGACTGATAGTCAATCGGTTCAGCGATCCGCGCGGGACCGACATCGAGCTCATCGGCATGATCCACGACATGAGCTTCGGCGAGCTCGCGGGGCGCCTTGCACCCCGGGGCGGCGAGCGGCTGACGCGGCTGAGGCAGATCTATGACCGCAGGGGCGAGAGTTTCCTGAGCGTAGGCGAGCCGTTTGGCCGGGCGCCCGAGGGGCGCGTGAGGGCCATCGAAGTGTGGACCCTCGAGAGCATCGGGAAGCACCGTCGCGGCGGCCCGTCGCGCATAGAGACCCGCTGGACAGGACGGTGGTATGCCCCCGACGGGAGCCTGCTTGACAGCCGCCCGTCAGGCTGGGCCCACGGGAGCCACCCCTTTGCGCTTAAGCTCTATCCGCTGACGGCGGGCGAGATCCACCCCCTCGTGGCCGACGTCATCGACCAGCAGCGGAGCGTCAACCGCCTGCTGACGCTGATCGACCATGTGATAGGGACCACGGCCAAAGGCGCGCTCCTCTTCCCGGTGGACCAGCTTCCGCAGGGGGTTGACTGGGAGTATATCGCCGACCAATGGTCGCGGCCCGACGGGCTTGTGATCTATCAGCCGACGGGGATGGGAAAGCCCGAGCAGCTGGTGACGAGCAAAGAGCCGACGAGCGCCTACCACCTGCTGGAGCTTGAGCTGAAGCTGATGGACAGGGCGAGCGGCATGAGCGATGCCCTCCGCGGGCAGGCCACGACGAGCAACAGCCGGTCGGCCGCCATCTATGAGAGCCAGATAGAAAACGGGGGCCTTGCGCTGCGCGACACCTTTGCCGCCTTCGAGGCCTGGAGGCGCGAGCGCGACCGCAAAACACGGGGAATGGAAGCCCCCGAGCTGCATTAACATCTTTTAACTTTCAGGACAAAATAGCCCAAAACGGGGCAAAAACCGGCAAAAAGAGAGCAAAAACGGGCTAAAAGCGAGCAAAAAGCCCCGGATGGCGGGTGCGGAAAACAAAATGCCATAAAAAAAATTGGAGAAACATTTGGAGAATTCCAAAAGACGCCTTAACTTTGCACCAGAAATAAGAGTTAATCCGCGGGCCCGTCAGCTAAGACCAAGCTCCCGCCGCCCGCACCGGCATGACAGAATAGTGTAATAAGATTAGACTTTTTTGAAGAAATAATTCCACTGACGTTAAGTACTATGTGTAAGTAGCTAAGGGTGCCTGTGAAGGTCCCCTTAGTTATTTTTTTGGGGGTAGGGTAATTATTTCGTATCTTTGCAATAAGAATGGGACGAATAGACAGAGCCACAGTGCAACGCATCCTCGACACGGCCGACATAGTGGAGGTCGTGAGCGACTTTGTGAAGCTCCGCCGCCGCGGGTCGGGGTATATCGGATTGTGTCCGTTTCACAACGAGCGGACCCCCTCCTTCTCCGTCTCCAAGACCCGCAACTTCTGCAAGTGCTTCTCCTGCGGCCAGGGCGGCAGCCCGGTCAACTTCATCATGCTGCATGAGCAGCTGAGCTACAACGAAGCCCTCCGCTACCTTGCCCGGAAATATAACATCGAGATAAAAGAGACCGAGCTGAGCGACGAAGAGCGGCGGGCAGCCACCGAGCGTGAAGGCATCTTCAACATCAACGAATGGGCCGCCGGGCGCTTCGAGAGCATCCTGACCGACAGCGACGAAGGGAGGGCGATAGGGCTCAGCTACTTCCGTCAGCGCGGCATCAACGACGAGATGATCCGCCTCTTCCGCTTAGGGTATGCCCCCGAGAGCCGCGACACCATCTGGCGCGAGGCCCTCGCCGCGGGGTTCAGCCGCGAGCAGATAGTGGCGTCGGGCCTGGCCTATCAGCCCGAAGGGAGCGGGGAGCTCCGCGACCGCTTCCGCGGGAGAGTGATTTATCCCGTGATGACCATCTCGGGCAAAGTGGTGGCCTTCGGCGGCCGCACCCTCAAGAGCGACAAGAAGATGGCCAAATATGTCAACTCGCCCGAAAACGCCGCCTACTCCAAGAGCCGCGAGCTCTATGGCCTCTTTCAGGCCCGGCGGGGGATAGTGGCGCGCGACAAATGTCTGCTCGTAGAGGGCTATATGGATGTCATCTCCATGAGGCAGAGCGGGATAGAGAATGTAGTGGCCTCGTCGGGGACCTCGCTCACCTACGGACAGATACGCCTGATCCACCGCTTCACCGAAAATGTGACGGTGATCTACGACTCCGACCCCGCCGGCATCAAGGCGGCGCTCCGCTCAGTGGACATGCTTCTGAGCGAGGGCCTGAAAATCAAGATATTGCTCCTGCCCGAGGGGGAGGACCCCGACTCCTTTGCCCAGAGCCACACCTCGGCCGAAGTGGAAGACTACATCTCGCGCAACGAGACTGACTTCATCCGCTTCAAGACCCGCATCCTCCTTGACGACGCCGGCGACGACCCTATAGCGCGTAGCCGCGTCATCAGCGACATAGCGCGGAGCATCTCGGTGATCCCCGACGAAATCCTGCGGACGAGCTATATCAGCGAC
Source organism: uncultured Bacteroides sp. (assembly GCA_964488335.1). Lineage (GTDB taxonomy): Bacteria > Bacteroidota > Bacteroidia > Bacteroidales > Muribaculaceae > Paramuribaculum. The sequence continues at coordinate 20,530 of CAZAUV010000016.1, read as the reverse complement.
TGCGCCCGGCGGCTGAGCTTCGATGAGAAGGTGCTGGCCCTCGAGGTGGGTAAGCTGCGGGCCGGCCAGGCCGCCGAGGCCGCCAGGCGACCGGCTCAGGAAGAGCCACAAGGGCCGGCGGCCACATCACCGGCCGACGCGCCTGCCGATGAGAGCGCGCCCACTGAGACGGGAGCCGGCGCGCCAGGGCCCCATGCCGCCGAGCTTCGGCTGGCCGAGAAAGAGCTTATCCGCTATCTGGCCCGCTATGCCATGGTGGGCTGCTTTGACTCAGAGGGCACCGAAGAAGAGCCGAGCCGGCCCGTGACCGCCCTTGAATATGTCATGGGGGAGCTTGATTATGATGCCATCAGCCTGACCAACCCCGACTTAGCCCGCCTCTACAGCGAGCTGACGGCCATGATGGAAGAGCATCGGGCCGACCGGCGGGACTATGAGCAGAGAGCCCTCAGGGAGCGCGACGAGGCGCTGCGCCGGGGGATAGAGCGGATAGGCCTCGACCTCTCCGCCGAGGGCATCGGAGCGATGGAGCGCGCCGAGCGCGACCTGCGCGAGCGGCTCGAAGGGGAGCTGATGGCCAAGCTCGACGCATTTGACTGCCGGTATGCCGAGCAACGCCTTGTGTCGCACCTCGACGACGGAGTGCGCACCCTGGCGACAGAGCTTGTGGCCGACCGCCACCGCCTGAGCAAAATCCACACCCGCTACAGCCACGTGGAGACCGAACGGGAGCGCCTGACCGTCCTGCTGCCCCGCGCCGTCTATGAGCTCAAATATACCATCCTCGAGCTTCAGATACGCGACCTGCGGCTCGAGCTGGCTCAAAACACCGCGCCCGAGCGGCAGGGCGAGATAATGCAGCAGATGGTGGAAATCAACAATATACGCAAAGACCTGGCCGAATATTTAGGCGAGCGCACCCTCTCGGCACGGCGCTGAGCGCCTCAGACGAAGAGAGTTGCCTGAGTGGCCGATGAAATGGTGGCCTCGACGAAGTCGCCCGGGCGGAGGACGCGGCCATCGAGATTGCGGGGCACGACGACAGCCTTGTTGGTCGACGTCCGGCCGATGAGCTGCTCGGCGGGATTGCGCTTGGCCGGAGCCTCGATGAGGATCTCCATCCTGCGGCCGATGTCGGCGCGGTTGGAGGCCAGAGAGAGCTCGCCCTGGAGGGCTATCATCTCGTTAAGGCGCGCCGTCTTCACCTCGTCGGGGACATTGTCGGGGAGATGGCGGGCCGCGAAGGTCCCCGGGCGCTCGGAATACTTAAACATAAACGCGGAGTCGAAAGCAGCGCTGCGCATCAGCGCGAGCGACATCTGATGGTCGGCCTCCGTCTCGCCATGGAAGCCGGTGAAGAGGTCGGTCGAGAGGCCGCAGCCGGGGATGATGGAGCGGATTGCATCGACGCGGCGCATATAGTCGGCGGCCGTGTAGCGGCGGTTCATAGCCTTAAGGACGGCGTCGGAGCCGCTCTGGACCGGCAGGTGGATGTGGCGGCAGAGATTGGGGCGGGACGCTATGGCGCGGAGAGTGTCATCGTCCATGTCGCGGGGGTGGGAAGTGGTGAAGCGGACACGCATCCCGGGGGCAGCGTCGGCCACGGCGCGGAGGAGGTCGGCAAAGCTCATCGGCGCCTCGTCGGATGAACCCTCGAAGCGGTAGCTGTCGACATTCTGGCCCAGGAGCGTCACCTCGCGGAAGCCTCGGGCCCTGAGGTCGGCGAGCTCGGCGAGGATGGAGCGCGGAGAGCGTGAACGCTCGCGGCCGCGGGTGTAGGGGACGATGCAGTAGGAGCAGAAATTATTGCAGCCGCGCATGATGGAGATGAAGCCCGAAATATGAAGATTGCCTATGCGGGCAGGGATCACCGAGGCATAAGTCTCGGAAGAGGAGAGCTCGACATTGACAGCCCTCTCGCCGCGGGCGGCTGCGGCCACCAGAGCAGGGAGATCGAGATAGGCGTCGGGGCCGGCCACGAGGTCAACGCCATATTTCTCGGCCAGGTCGTCGCCCAGGCGCTCGGCCATGCAGCCCACCACTCCGATGATGAGCCTCTCGGGGCGGCGCCGGCGGAGAGCGCGGAGCTCGGCGATGCGGGCCATGACGCGGCGCTCGGCAGCGTCGCGGATAGAGCAGGTGTTGAGGATCACGGCATCGGCCTCGGCCGGAGAGTCGGTCAGGGAATAGCCGTCCTGGCCGAGGACGGCGGCAATCACCTCGGAGTCGGCCACGTTCATCTGGCATCCGAAGGTCTCGATATATAGCTTACGGTCAAAAAAGGGAGCAGTCATTATGCAAAAATGGCACAAAAATTGGCTCTTAGGGCAAAAATAAGTTGCTCTAAAGGGAAATAAAGATTAAATTTGCGCAAAAATACAAAAAACCCATCAAAATCACGCAACCTGCCCATGTCATTTCCTAAACTGACGGCTGCCGAGGCCGCTGAGCTCATCCCCCATGACGCCAATGTAGGCCTCTCGGGCTTCACCGCCGGCGGCTCACCTAAAGCCGTGACCCAAGCCATCGCAGCTCGCGCCGAGAAGCTCCATGCCGCCGGCGAGGAGTATAAGATAAATATATTCACGGGCGCATCCACCAACCAGTGGGCCGACGGCGCCCTTGCCGCAGCCAACGCCATCAACAAGCGCACACCCTATCAAAACACCCCCGACCTGCGCAAGCGCATCAACGCCCACGACTGCCACTACTTTGACCTCCATCTGAGCGAGCTGGCCCAGAAGGTGCGCTACGGCACCTACGGCGAGCTCGACTGGGCCATCATCGAGGTAGCCGCCGTGGCCGACAACGGCGAGGTGGTCCTCTGCATGGGTGTGGGCAATGTGCCCACCTATGCCATGATGGCCAAGCACGTGATCCTCGAGCTCAATGCCGACTTCCCCGCCGAGATGTATGGCATGCATGACATCTACCTGCCCCAGGATCCCCCCTATCGCCGCGAGATACCTATCTTCACCCCGAGCGACCGCATCGGCACCCCCACCGTCCATATCGACCCCTCCAAGATCGTCGGCATCGTAGACTCCAAGCATTTCGACGGCATCAAGGGCTTCACCGAGCCCGATGACACCACCCTCCAGATAGGAGCCAACGTCTGCAAATTCCTCTTAGGCGAGATGAGGGCCGGGCGCATCCCCGCTTCGTTCCTGCCGCTTCAGAGCGGCGTGGGCAATGTGGCCAACGCCGTCCTCTACGGCCTTGCCGAGGCGAAGGAGATACCCCCCTTCCAGATGTATACCGAAGTGACCCAGGATGCTGTCCTGGAGCTCATGAAGCTCGGCCGATGCAAATTTGCCTCATCCTGCTCCCTGACCATCAGCGACAAGATGGAAGAAGAGGTGACAGCCAATCTCGAGTTTTTCCGCGATAAACTCGTGCTCCGCCCCGCCGAGATAAGCAACAATCCCGAGATAATCCGCCGCCTGGGCATCATAGCCATGAACACCGCCCTCGAGGCCGACATCTTCGGCAACATCAACTCCACCCATGTCGTCGGCACCAAGATGATGAACGGCATCGGCGGCTCGGGCGACTTCACCCGCAACGGCTACCTCTCCATCTTCTCCTGCCCCTCCATCACCAAGGGCGGCCTGATAAGCAACATCGTCCCGATGGTGAGCCATGTCGACCACACCGAACACTCCGTCGACATCCTCATCACCGAGCAAGGCATCGCCGACCTCCGCGGCAAAGACCCCGTCCAGCGCGCCCACGAGATTATCGAGCACTGCGCCAACCCGATGTATCGCCCCCTGCTGCGCGACTATCTCAAGCTCGGCAAAGGCGGCCAGACGCCCCACACCCTCGCCGCCGCCCTGGCCTTCCACACCTCCTTCCTGGAGACAGGCTCAATGGCCAACGTCGACTGGAGCCGCTACGAATAATCCCCTCGGGAGACCTAAAGGATCTTTATCAAGCCGGTGCTTCTGCAGTGCCGGCTTGATGTTTTTTTGACCTCCATAAGCGAAGCATATCCTGATTTTTTATTATCTTTGTAAATAATTATCGCCCATTGATAAAATCAACACGCAGCTAATCATACACCCTCCCCGATGACAGGCCCGCTATCGCGATTGATCATAAAGACCCTTACCCGGCTGCTTGCCGCAGCTGCGGTGGCTATGGCCGCCGGGTGTGACGACGCTCAGGGGCCGTCGGCCGAAGCTTTCGTTATCAAGGGGTTGGATGTCAGCGCCCACAATGGCGAGATTGACTTCGCGGCAGTCAGGGAGCAGGGCTATGCCTTCGCCATCATCAAAGCCACTGAGGGAACCGACTGGCAGGACCGGCAGCTGACGGCCAATTATGCCCGCGCTCGCCGGGCAGGCCTCAAGGTGGGGCTCTACCACTTCTTCCGCTTCGACAGCCCCGGGCGCCTTCAGGCTCTCAACATCATCAGGGCGGCAGCGTCGCGCCCCTCCGACCTGCCTCTGATCATCGACGTGGAGCGCGACGGCAATCCCATCGGCATCCACTCGTCGCGCATCACCGGCGCCCTCGACACCTGCATCACCACCCTCCGCGACTATGGCTTCCGGGTGATGATCTACACCAACAAGCAGGGCTATCAGCGCTGGATCAAGGGGCGCTTTGACGACGTGCCCCTATGGATTTCGTCGCTCGACGAGGGGAGCCCGTCTGACAAAGACTGGATCCTGTGGCAGTATAGCCACCGCGGCCGAGTGGCCGGCATCGACGGAAACGTTGACCTCGATGCCTTTGCCGGCGACTCCGCCGCCTTCGCCCGCTTCTCGCGCGGGTATATGATACAATAAAAGGGGCCACCGGCCGTTATATCAAGTGGAATATCTATGAAAACTCTCTTCACCAACATACTGACACGCCTGCTGCCCGTCATAGCCATCATCATGGCCGTGGCGAGCCCCGCTTTTGCGCTGCCCACCGACACCTACGCATCCCGCTCCGTCCTGGCCGACGGCCGATGGGTGAGGCTCCATGTGACTCGCTCGGGCCTTGTCCGCATCACCGACCGTGAGCTCCGCGACCTCGGCTTCAGCAACCCCGAGGCCGTGAGGGTCTATGGCTACGGCGGCGAGCGCATCCCCGACCGCCTCGACGCATCGTCCTATGTCGACGACCTGCCGCAGGCAGCCTCCGTCCGCATCCCCGGAGCTATGGTATTCTATGCCCAGGGCCCGGAGACAATCATCGACGGCACCCTCATCACCCACTCGCTCAACCCCTTCAGCTCTTATGGCTTCTACTTCCTGAGCGACTACGGCGATGAGCCCCGCCTCGAGCCCGCGGCTGAAGGGCTTACCCCCTCAGGCGAGGGTGTCACCACCTTTGCCGCCCACATCTTCCATGAAATAGATGAGGCGAGCCTCGGCGAGAGCGGTCATCGTCTCTTTGGAGAGGATATGCGCTACACCCGCTCCCGGTCTTTCCCCTTCACCCTCGAAGGGCGCGTGGAGGGCACTCCCGTGAGCCTCCGTGTCACCTTCGGCTCGTCGCTCAGCTTCCAGGGCACCCTGGCCATATCAGTCAACGGCGAGGCCGATAAATCGCCCGCATATATTCCGGCCAACACCGGCCACACCTATGGCGTAGCCACCATGGCCCAGCGCACCGTCACCCCCTCGGGCAACAGCCTGAGCGTAGGCCTGTCGCTGGAGACCGCAGGAGTGGTGTCGGCAGCCCGCCTCGATGCTATCGACGTGACCTATCGCCGCGCCTTGGAGCTCCCGGCCTCGGGCATCCTCCCCTTCACCCTCGACCGCGCCGAGGGGCGCCTCGCCTGCGGGGGGTCTACCGACGTGACCATCTGGGACGTGACCGACATCCACAATATCAGCCGTATGGACACCCGCGCCGACGGCCAGACGCTCTCCTGGCGCTCCCCCTACGGCCCCAATCGCCGCTACGTGGCCTGGCGCGAGAATGCCACCGGCTTCTCATCTCCGGGCGAGACCACCGTCATTGCCAACCAAAACCTCCACGGCTCGCTCGCCGCGGAGACGCCCGATATGATCATCATCGCCCCGCAGGCCTTCATGGCTCAGGGAGAGCGCATTGCACAGATGAGGCGCTCCGACAGCCGCGACCCTCTGCGAGTGGCTGTGGTCGATGCCTCTCAGGTCTATAACGAGTTTGGCTCCGGAGCCCCCGACATCAATGCTATCCGTCGCCTCCTCAAGATGGTCTACGACCGGGGCCTTGAGGCCGGACGCCCCCTGCGATTTGCCCTCCTCTTAGGGCGCGCCACCTTTGACAACCGCTCCCTGACAACCGAAATGCAGAGCCTCAACCGCTATGCCCTCCCCACCTGGCAGAGCGACGAAAGCCTCTCGCTCTATGACTCTTACACCTCCGACGATATCCTGATGATGCTCGCCGACGGCTCAGGCTCGCGCCCCGGCTCCGACACCTATTGCATCGCCGCCGGCCGCATCCCCGCCTCTTCGGTAGCCGATCTGACCACTTACGTCGACAAGCTCGCCTCCTACGGAGCTCAGACCGACGATCGCGGGTGGAAAAACCGCCTCCTCTTCGTGGCCGACGACGGCAACTACGGCAATCATCTGTCACAGAGCGAGACCCAGCTCGGCGCCATCCTCGCCTCCGACGCCGGCCGCCGCATGCTCCCGACAAAGGCTTATGTCGATGCCTTTGACCTCGTGGGCGGCTCATGCGACGGAGCCCGCCAGCGCCAGATGCGCGCCCTCGAAGACGGCGTAGTGTGGTGGAACTATATCGGCCATGCGTCCCGATCCGCCCTGACCGGCGACAATATGCTGACTCTCAACGACATCAACACACTATATCTGCGCCGCCTGCCATTTTTCTACGGCGCCACATGCTCCTTTGCGCGCTGGGATGGCTCCGAGCCCTCGGGCCTCGAGCTTTTGGCGTTCAACGCCAAGGGGGGCATAATCGCCGGCATCTCGGCCACCCGCGAAGTGTATATCGAGCAAAACGGCATCTTCTCCGACGCCATCGGCGCAGCGGCCTTCACCCGTCGCCCGGGCGGTCTGCTCCCCACCATCGGCGAGACTTTTCAAGACGCGAAAAACCGTCTGGCAGCCTCCGGCTCCTCCAATTCCAATAAGCTCCGCTTCATCCTTTTAGGCGACCCCTCGATGCGCCTGGCCACTCCGGCGGAGACCGTAGAGGTGACCACCATCGCCGGCCTCAGCGCCGCCGACAATGCCCCCGAGCCCCCGACCATCATGGCTCGCCAGCAGCTTGAAATAGCCGGACGCATCACCGATGCCGAGGGCCACACCATCGACTCCTTCAACGGCTTCGTCGGCGCGACGATCTACGACGCCGAGTATTCGACAACCTCCTCGGGCCGCAAGACCACCAACGACGGCGAAGGGCGCCAGATAACCTTCGAGGAGCAGGGCGGCCGCCTCTTTGCCGGACGCGATACCGTGGCCGCAGGATGCTTCCGCCTCGCCGTGGCCATGCCTGACCAGGTGGCCGACAACTATCGCCCCGCAGCAATATCGCTCTATGCCGTGGCCTCCGATTCCACCGAGGCCACCGGCATTAACCGCAACTTCTATGTCTACGGCTACGATGAGACTGCCGATATGGACCTCACCGCTCCCGTCATCGAATATGCCTATCTCAATCATCCGGCCTTCACCCCCGGAGAGGCTGTCAACCCCGCCCCGATGTTTATCGCCAAGGTGAGCGACAATATTGGCATCAACCTCTCGACGGCCGGCATTGGCCGACAGATGAGCCTCACCCTCGACGGCTCTACACCCTATACCGACCTGGCCCAGTATTTCACCCCCGCAACCGACGGCACTGCCGGAGGCACCATCGCCTATCCCCTCACCGACCTCCCCGACGGCCACCATGAGCTCCTCTTCCGCGTCTACGACACGTCGGGCAACGTTGCCCGACAGTCGATTGACTTCGCCGTCTCCGAGAAGCTCTCCCCGAAGATCTTCGAGGTGTTTAGCGACGCCAATCCGGCCCGGACGGCCGCCAACTTCTACGTCCGCCACGACCGGCCCGACGCCACCCTCGACCTGACCATCGCCATCTACAACATGATGGGCCATATGGTCTGGACCTCCAAAGCCACTGACCGCTCCGATATGTTCCTGTCGGCGCCCCTGCGCTGGGATCTGCGCGACATGGGCGGCCGCCGCGTGGCCCGCGGGGTATATGTCTATCGCGTCACCGCCACCGGCGCCGACGGCAAGCCCCAGAGCGTCAGCGGCAAGATCGCCGTGGCCGGCAACTGACTCGCCCTAAGCCCCCTCCTCCGCCCCAGGCAGGGGCAGCCGACCTTATATCATAGGCAACGCACCCTCATAGGAAGGTGGGGGGGGGAGAGAATTATGCCGGCGTGCCAATTTCGTAAAGAAACTCCGGGGCGAAATCAGCCCCGTTAACCCATTCAAGAGTGTCAGTCAGGCCAAATTGTATGAATTCTTTATGCTCACGCAGCTGACCAAACACCGGCCCGACCAGATATTTGTCAAGGTCGACCAACCGTTTCTGCCCATTGTTAAATTCAAGAAGCAATTTGTACTCTCCGAGATAGTCAACATCGACCACCTCCAACATATCTATTTCGTTTTTCATACTATCGTTCTAATGGTTCGATTCTACCAAGTCTTTCTCCTTTCTGAGCCTTCTCCCACATTTCATACAGTTCATCAATGTGAAGATCCATCCACTCATTAACCTTAGCAATGACTTTAGAGGGTGCCGACCCTTTTACGATTCTGTCTTTTATGGTTATAGTAAACTTGTAACCACTATACCGCACATGTATGTGTGGCGGGTTATGGTCAGCCCATCTTAGAGCGATGAAAATACCGAGAAAGGTGCAAATGTCTGGCATGCCTTATTGAAAATGTTTTTACGCCGTAAAGGTAGTCAATACTTTTTTGGCGCGGAAGCATAATCCCATTATTTTTCACCTCGACACCAAATTATCGTCATTAACCGGCAAGATCGCCGTTGCCGGCAACTGACATCCCCCTACCCGCTACCATCACACAACCGCTTTGGCACGATATTTGTTATATCCAGTGACAGAGGCTTCATCATTTCCCCGAAGCCCCATTGATTTATCAACCCGCATAACCAATTTTTTATGGAAAAGATACAACCCGGCAAACACGTGGAGCTCACCTACGACCTCTACCGCATCCTTCCCGTCGGCGACGGCGCCACCGAGGAGCAGCTCGTCCATCAAGTCACTGACCAGGATCCCGAGAGCTTCGTCTATGGCGTCACCCAGGGTATGATCAAGCCCCTCGAAGCAGCCATCGACGGCCTTGAGCCCGGCGCGACTTTTGATGTAAGAGTGACAGCTGCCGACGGCTTCGGCATGCCCGATCCCGAGGCTATCGTCCGCCTCCCCAAAGATGTCTTTCTCATCGACGGCAAGTTTGACGCCGAGCGCGTCACTCCCGGCGCCGCCCTCCCTATGATGACTGCCGAAGGCTATCGCATCAACGGCATCGTCAAAGAGGTTACCCCGGAGGAAGTGGTGATGGACTTCAACCATCCCCTCGCCGGCGACGACCTCCATTTCGTAGGCAAGATCCTTAACGTCCGCGAGGCCACTCCCGAAGAAATTCATCCCGCCGGCGGCTGTTGCTGCTCCGGCGGCTGCGGCTCCGACGGTGGCTGCTCCGACGGCTGCGGCTGCGACTCCGAGGGCGGCTCATGCCGCTGCTCCGGCTGCGAGAACTGATCCTATCGCCATCGCCAAATTGACCTTGCATATAACGCAAGACACCCCATACAAGCTGACCGACTCCCCCGAGCCGGTCAGCTTGCTTTCTGGTCCGAAAAGCCGGCAAAAAAAACTTAATTTGCCAGAATCAAAATCATTGTCTCGATGACATGACTTTTGAAACTTTGTTGTATCTTCGCAAGCGGATTGAGCGCCGATGCGACAACCGAAGTCACTTGTTAAAGAGGCTGAGACAGGGTGTTCAGCATATTTCTCAGCCTCAAATTTTGGGCATCTATTGATCTCTTATGGAACAAGAATCAATTATTCGGACTAACTCAGCAGATTATAATGTCGCTGTTCAGACAATAAAAGATGCCATTCTTCGCAGCCAATATCAGGCTGCGAAGTTGGTCAACCGTGAGATGCTCTCGCTCTACTATGGTATCGGCAGGTATGTTTCTGCAAATTCAAGAAAAGGATTCTGGGGTACCAATGCTATTGAGACTATATCGGAACGGTTGCGTAAAGAGCTTCCGGGCCTTAAGGGTTTCTCGACAACAAGCATAAAGAAAATGCGTCAGTTCTTCGAGCAATGGGAACCGGTAATCACCAAATCGACCGCCATGGCGGTCAATTTACCCATGACACCCAATGAAATTGTTATTGACTCATTGCTATGCGCAGTTCCGACCGCCGTGGCGGTCGATTTCAACATTGAAGAATTTTTGGAAATAAGTTTCTCCCATCATATTGAGATTCTGAATAAGGTAACTGATCTTCCTACCAGAAATAAGTATATTCACATAGCGTTAGAGCAGAAATGGCCAGCCAAAAGGCTACGTGAGGAAATTACGAAGAACGCCGCTGCTCACTATGGAGCAATGCCGTCAAACTTTGGTGTCACCATCAATGATAGACGTGACGCGATTAAAGCACTCAATATGTTTAAGGACGAGTATCTGCTCGACTTTATCAATACTGCGGAAATCGGTATTCGAGACCTTGCAGACATCGATGAACGAGTTGTTGAGAAGGAGATTATCCACAATATTAAGAACTTCATAATGACCTTCGGGCGCGATTTCGCTTTCGTTGGCAATCAGTATCATCTTGAGGCATTTTCGGAGGACTTCTTTCCTGACCTGCTGTTTTCAATCGAGAGTTGAATTGCCTTGTCGTTGTGGAACTTAAAACCGGGAATTTCAAACCCGGCTATCTCGCTCAATTGATGACTTATCTGCGTATTCTTGATGACAAGGTAAGAAAACCTCATGAAAATCCATCTATAGGTATCGTGCTGTGTAAGGATGCCAATAAGGAATTTGTGGAGTATGTAATTCAGGATTATGCCAAGCCCATGGGTGTGGCAACATATCGTCTTAGTAAAGATATGCCTGATAAATTGCGTGAAGCTCTGCCTGATGTCGAGGAATTAAAGAAATTGCTGTGAATAACTCCTCTCTCCGAAATTCGTTATCTCCGGGGGTGGGGAGTGTCGGGATTTTTGCTATCTTTGCAGTCATATATGACTGACAGCACACAATCTCTCGGCAGCAAGCCGCTGGCCGAAAGGATGAGGCCGCAGAGCCTCGATGATTATGTCGGGCAGCGCCATCTGGTGGGACCCGGCGAGATCCTGCGCCGCATGATCGAGAGCGGCCGGGTGGCATCATTTATCCTATGGGGACCTCCGGGGGTGGGCAAGACCACTCTGGCCCGCATCATAGCCAACACCATCAAGGCGCCCTTTTACACCCTGAGCGCCGTCACGGCGGGGGTGAAGGAGGTGCGCGAGGTGATTGAGCGATGCAAGGCCGACTCCCGCAGCATGTTTTCCGACGGCGCCCGCCCCATCCTCTTCATCGATGAAATCCATCGTTTCAGCAAGAGCCAGCAAGACAGCCTCTTAGGAGCCGTGGAGAGCGGCATAGTGACCCTCATCGGCGCCACGACGGAAAATCCGTCGTTTGAGGTCATCAGGCCGCTGCTGAGCCGGGCTCAGGTCTACACCCTCCAGCCCCTTGACGAGACCGATCTTCAGACGCTCCTTGACCGCGCCCTGGCCAATGACCCCATACTCAGCAAGCGCCGCGTGAGGGTCGACTCCACGACCGCCCTCTTCCGCTTTGCCGGCGGCGACGCCCGCAAGCTCCTCAACATCCTCGACCTGCTCGAGCAGTCGACCCCCGAGAATGAGGAGATGGTCATAGACGACCGCCTCGTCACCGAGCGCCTCCAGGAAAATCCGGCGGCTTATGACAAGGGGGGCGAGATGCACTACGACATCATCTCAGCCTTCATCAAGAGCATCCGCGGCTCCGACCCCGATGCCGCCATCTACTGGCTGGCACGCATGGTGGCCGGAGGCGAAGATCCGGAGTTTATCGCCCGCCGGCTCGTGATCCTCGCCGGAGAGGATATCGGCCTGGCCAATCCGCAGGCCCTCGTCATAGCCAACGCCACCTTTGACATCCTCCGCAAGATAGGATGGCCCGAGGGGCGCATCCCCCTGGCAGAGTGTGTCATCTATCTGGCAACATCACCTAAGAGCAACTCCGCCTACCTGAGCATCGACGCCGCCCTGGCCGCCGTAAGGGAGAGCGGCAATCTGCCCGTGCCCCTCCACCTGCGCAACGCCCCCACGGCGCTGATGAAGAAGATGGGCTATGGCCGCGACTACAAGTATGCCCACGACTATCCGGGCCACTTCGTCAGCCAGCAGTTTATGCCCGACGACCTTCAGGGCACGACCTTCTGGCACCCGGCCGACAACCCCTCGGAGGCCCGCATGGCCCAGCTCCACCGCGAGCGCTGGGGGAGCGTCCGGGGTTAAGCCGATTTTTACTATCTTTGTCGCCGCAACAGTCCTCCCCCATCATGATTGACCCCAACGCCTTCCCCTCCCTGAAAGTCTTCTCCCATACCTTCGGCTGCAAGCTCAACTTTGCCGAGACCTCTACCATCGAGGCCCTCCTTGCCGAGCAGGGCATCACGCGCTGCCCCCGGGGAGAGACCCCTGACCTGGTGATGGTCAACACCTGCTCCGTGACCGAGACGGCCGACCGCAAGTGCCGCCAGGCCATCAGAGCCTATCATCGCCGCTGGCCCTCCGCCGCAATCATCGTCACCGGATGCTATGCCCAGCTCAAGGCTGCGGAGGTGGCCGAGCTGCCGGGGGTGGCCATCGTGGCGGGCAACGACCGCAAGGGCGCCATCTCCGACTATATCAAGGCTTTCGTGGCCTCGCGCCGGAAGGCCGTCCATATCACCCCCGAGCGCGCCGACCTCCGCACCTTCACCCCCTCGTGCTCCCGAGGCGACCGCACCCGCTACTGGCTCAAGGTCCAGGACGGATGTGACTATTTCTGCACCTACTGCACCATCCCCATAGCCCGCGGCCGCTCCCGCTCAGGCCTCATCGACGACCTCGTGGCCCAGGCCGCCGGAGCTGCCGCCGAGGGGGCCAGGGAGATAGTCATCACCGGAGTCAACATAGGCGACTTCGGACGCGGACGCTCCGACACTTTCCTCGACCTTATCCGAGAGCTCGACGCCGTTGACGGCATCGGGCGCTACCGCATATCATCGATAGAGCCCAATCTGCTCACCGACGACATCATAGCCTTCGTGGCAGCCTCCCGGGCCTTCATGCCCCACTTCCATATCCCGCTCCAGAGCGGCTCCGACGAGATCCTGCGCCTGATGCACCGCCACTACGACACCGCCCTCTTCGCCCGGCGCATAGCCACCATCCGGGAAGCCATCCCCGATGCTTTCATCGGGGTGGACCTCATCACCGGCGCCCGCGGCGAGACCCCCGAGCTTTATGCCGAGAGCCGCCGCTTTGTCGACTCGCTCGATATATCGCGCCTCCATGTCTTCCCCTACTCCGAGCGCCCCTCCACCCGCGCCCTGACAATACCCTATGTCGTCGACCCCGCCGAGCGCCATCGCCGGGCCAACGACATGATAGCCCTCTCCGACGAGAAGCTCGGTCGCTTCGCCGCCCGCTTCGAGGGCACCGTAAGGCTGGTCCTTGTAGAGCACACGCGCCATGTCGATCCCCTGACCGGCGCCGAGACCCTCACCGGTCTGACCGACAACTATCTGCGCGTGGCCGTGCCCTTCGCCCCCGGCATCGCCAACACCATCATCCCCGTAAGCCTCACCCGCCAGAACATCATCCTCTCATAATCCACCCCCAACGCAAGCGTTATGGACAAGGCCCCCGCAAGAAGAGTAGCCGTTGTGATCCTCAACTGGAATGGCCGCAAGCTCCTCGAAGAGTTTCTGCCATCCATCGTGGCCCACACGCCCCGCGAGATTGCCGACATTATTGTGGCCGACAACGGCTCCACCGACTCCTCCCGGGCCTATCTCGCCGAAGCCTATCCCGCCGGCGAGATCGAGGTGATGGCCTTCGACACCAACCATGGCTTCGCCGGAGGCTATAACCTCGCGCTCAGCGCCCTTAAGGGGCGATATGAATATGCCGTGCTCCTCAATTCCGACGTGGCCGCCCGCGAAGACTGGCTTACGCCCCTCTACCGCTTCATGGAGGAACACCCCGACGTAGCCGCCTGCGCCCCCAAGCTGCTAAGCCACTCCTCCCCCTCTCTCTTTGAATATGCCGGCGCATCAGGCGGCTTCCTCGACCGCCACGGCTACCCCTACTGCCGCGGGCGCATCTTCGACACCTGCGAGACCGACCACGGGCAATACGACACCGTCATCGACATCGACTGGGCTACAGGCGCAGCCCTGATGACCCGCATCGACGACTATCTCGCCGCCGGGGGCCTCGACGCATCATTCTTCGCCCACATGGAGGAGATAGACCTCTGCTGGCGCCTGCGCCGCATGGGCCGACGCATCGCCATTGTCCCCCGGGCGCGCCTGTTTCATCTCGGCGGAGGCTCCCTGCCCCCCTCCTCCCCGCGCAAGACCTACCTCAACTATCGCAACAATCTCATCATGCTCTATAAAAACCTGCCGGAGGCCTCGCGCGAGAAAGTCCTCTTCCGCCGCCGCTTGCTCGACACCATCGCCTGGGGCATGAACGTCGTTACCCTCAAATGGCGCGCCGCCGCCGCCATCATCCGCGCCCACTGCGACTACCGCAGGATGAAGAAGTCCTATACCCCCCGCCCCGAGGCCGACGGCACAGCCTACGACCTCACAGGCCGCCCCGACATCATCACCTCCTACTTCCTCCGCCGCCGCAAGACCTTCACCGCCCTCCGCTAATCCCCCGCCGATTCCCTTGGTTTTTGTCATAAAACCGCCCATTATTCCCTTGGATTTTTCCAAAGCATTGATTATCTTTGCGATGCGACATTTCTACGGCCGGCTATATTATCCCAGGGGTGGGGGGCATCTGAAGCCCACGGAGTGGGCGAGCGACGTTAACCGCGGGCGAAGCCCGTGGATGTCAGACCCGCAGAGCAAGTATGACCTGTTTTATTGGGAGAATTTAGATCGCAACGCGACCTCTGAAGTGGAATATGTCATTGCCAAGAGCGCGAGGTGCATACCGATTGAGGTGAATTGAGGTGAAGGCCGGGACGTCGGGAAAGATGAAGAGCCTGCGGCTTTTCATGAACAAGAAAGGAATTACGGCCGGCATACGCAGTTCACTCGAGAACTTCGGGCTGCTGGAAATCTCCGACAAAGACAGTGCCGGCCAACCGGTCACACGCACTATCGGCATCCTGCCGCTTTATGCCGTCTGGCGACTCACCGACCTTCCGCTCCCGGATCTGCCGGAATAACCATCTGACGCCCTATGCAACATCGCAGAGCGATGTCCCTACATTAAGAGTATGGGGCACGTTATGCCGCACTATAATCGCGACAAAAAAAGGCCAACAAAGATAAAAATCGCGACGTAATGGCGTGATTTTTCAATTATTTTTATTAATTTTGACGTGATAATTTCTACCCAATGACAACTGAAATCGAAATACAACATCGCAGAGCGGTGTCCCTACTGTCTTCCCCTGAAAAAAGTTGACTCTATTATGAGTCAACTTTTTTCAGGGGAAGCTACAATGGGCTATATCGGGCCATCATTTTGATAACATTCGGCCCCTATCTTTAGTTTCGGCAGGGACGTCTATCTCGGATAAATAGTTGCCGCTCAGAGGGTTATGAGGCCCTTTGAGCGGCAATAAAGTGGAAATATCATGTACCCCGGAGGAGAATCGAACTCCTATCTAAGGTTTAGGAAACCTCTATTCTATCCGTTGAACTACCAGGGCGTTGCGGCTGCCGGGAGCGGGCGGGCGCGCTCGACGGCCACAAAGTTAACGATAATATTTTGATTGCAGCTCTTCTGAGAGCGCTTTTTTTATTCGGCCACGGGGCGGATGCCGAAACCAAACAGGGCGTCGTTGCTCTGGATGTCCTTTCTTGTGTCGCTGACGACAAATTCCTGGGTCGTCGTCGCGCTGCCGGCCATGGCGGTCCAGTAGGTGCCGATGGCCTTGGAGAGGACATCGTGGCCCGACGTCTCTCGGTAGCCATACATGGTGAAGGCCACGGTGGTGCCGTCGGTGAGGGTAAATGTAAGATTGTGGCCGTCGACGGCTGCGCTGCTTTCTGCGAGGATGCGGTATTCATTGCCCACGGGGACCTTGGCTCCTACGGGACAGGGGTCATAGATGGTCTTCACATTCTCCGGCTGCAAGAGCTGAGGCGACTTGACGATATGGTCGATATCCCAGAGGTTGCAGTAGTAGGGTGATATTTTCTTGAGGTCAGTGCCGTCAGCGGAGACAAATTTGCCGGGGTTGAGGATAGAGCGCTCGATCATCTCCATGTGGGATGAGCCGAAGGTAACGGTGGGCATAGACGTGCCATCCATTATATGGCCGGAGGCATCGTAATATTGCTCTACACCGGCCACCATGGGGTCTTTGCGCCCCCACTGATAGAAGGAGTAGCAGTCGTGGGTGGAGATGGTGTTTTCGGCCTGGTCTATGGCTATGTCAATGGAGAGGGGCTCGAGGTCGGCCGCCACATTTTTCTGGGTAAGGCGGAGGGTGGCGTGTCCGGCCGGAAACTCCGTCTTGTCGCCGCCGTAGATGCGACCCATATTGACGGGATAGAGGCTGCCGCTGACGCCTTCGCCGGTGATGGTGCAGAGATCTGACCCTGCGCGATAGTCGGTGAGCCACAGCTGCCAGCTCCACATGATGTTGCCGTCGGCATCGGTCACGGCCACCACGGCGTTGCCCTGGCGGATATATTCGGCGGGGATGTCAAAGGTGATGCTGTGTCCGTCGGGGGCGAGGGCCACGTTGGTCACCGTCGACAGGCGCTCTTCCCAGACGAGGGTGGCCCGGGCCGGAGTGCAGCCGGGGTTGTTGTAGATATAAGGGTCGGAGATTTCGTTGCCGAGATGGTTGATGAAGGTCATCAGGGCCTTGCGCTTGTTGGCAGTGGTGGCTGAGAGCGACGATTTATAGGCGGCTTCGTTGGGGGCGCCGTCTTTGATTGCATTGCCGTAGACCAGAGGGATGGAGTAGTGGCCGGGGGCGTTGATTATATAGCTGTTGGCAGTGTCTTCGATGTCGGGGGCCCCGGTTGACGACGCGAGGTTGTAAGTGGAGTAGCCGCTGGAGGCGTTGATGTCGGCGGCCTGGCGCAAAGCCTTGGTATGGTCGTTGATCTCGAGGAAGACCGGTGCCGGCAGACGGGTTGTGAAAGTGCAGGCGGCGGTGTCGGAGCCTGCTGAGCGGAAGCTCCTGACCCATCCGGGGAGGTCGGCCAGGGTGTTGCCGTCGGCGTCGATGAGGGTGGCATCCCACTCGATGGGCTTGCGGGTCTCGGCTCCGGAGCCGTCGGTGGTGGCATAGAAGCTGTTGACTGTATAGGAGAGGGTAGTGCCGGTATATGGTGAGCTCAGGGAGGAGATAGGCTTGCCGTCGGCATCTACCACTTCGAGCACGAGGCGGTCGGTCTTCGGGGAGGCCGAGATGCGGTAGCGCATGGTGGTCCCGGCGGCCCATTCCGAGCCGGCGATAGAGGCGGAGAGGGTCTTGGGAGTGCCGTCGGGCATCACGAGGCTGATCGTCACCTTAGCCTCATCAGGGAGGGTCTGCGGCAGGAGCATAAAGGTCTCGTCGGGCGAGAGGATGGCCGTGGAGGGAGCAACGTATCCTGAGCCCTCGGCAGCAGTGAGCATAGCTGCGGGAGCTGCCGAAAACTCGGCCGGAACGGCAATGTCGGTCCACTGGCCTGATGAGATGTCGAGAGAGCCTTCGGAAAGCACTCCGGAGATGGTGATGGTCTCTACGGTGCATGGCTGAAGCTCGGCGCCGGCCACGAAGGTCACGGCTGTCAGAGCATGGTTGAAGGTCAGATCGCAGGGCGACGACGAAGCGTCGACCGGAGTGGCCCACATCAGGTCAGGCTGGTCAGCCGCGGCCTGAGGGACTCGGAAACCGAGCTTCATATCGCCTCCTCCGGCCGGGAGGGTGGTCACGCCATTCTCTCCCTCTTCAGCGGTGTAAGGGGAGAAGGCCGTGATGTGCAGGGCGCCTTCGCCCGGCCAGAGATACTCCTCCTCCGGGGCCCACCCGGCCGAACGGCTCACCTTGACATTATCCATATAGTCGGTGCCCGACGACATGGTGGCATAGACGCCGAAATTATCGATGGTGGTATTGTCCACGGCAGCCGAGCGCGAGGGCAGAGCCTCGCCGAAGCCGGGCGAGGGAGCTCCGATGAGATAGAGTCTCGTCGAGGTGCTGTCGGTCAGCTCGCTCACCGTAGGGGCGGCGCTCATGGCCGAGCGGCCCATGGGCGAGAGGGCGCTCCAGCCCGAAGCGGTGGTCACGGCGAAGCGTATCTTGCTGCCCGCGCCCTGCACACCCTCGTCAAAAGGGGTGTCGGAGCACGCTGAGGCGCATAATGCAAGGGCGCCCATAAGGATAAAGCGGGCTGCGCGTGATGTGGTCAATGTTCGGAGAATAATGCCGGTCATAATTGTGGGAGGAGGAGGGGGAGGAGGTGATGAATCGTTGAGATTTATATTGTTTTGCTTATGCCGATCGGGACATGCCTTTTTCTTTTCGAGGCACATCCCGATCGGGATATCGGTTAAAGCGGGGGATTATTCGGCGGAAGAGGAGCCGGTCTCCATCGGGATGTCTATTTCAGGCTGAGCGTCCCAGTCGGTGACGGTCACGGTAAACTTGATGGGGCCGCCGAGGACAGGCTTGCCGGGATCAGGGTCGTTGGGGTCAACATTGCCGGCGCCGTGGGTGAAGTCGAGGACGTAGATATATTTCTTGCCGGGCTCCCAGTTGGTGGAGATAGGTATCGCAGCCCACTGGCAATCAGGTTCGCTGGGGAAAGGATAGATCTCGGCTCCGGCCACAGTGTGGATATTGAGCTTCACCGAGAGGTAGGCGCCCTGCGCGGCATTGGAGCCGTCGGTCTCGGGCTGCCAGGGGGTGAGCTGCTGGGGGAGGAGCATGGCGTTGCCGCCCTGGCCCATCACGGACTGCGCATCGGCGGTGAGGGTAACGGGGGTGTCATAGGTCTCGGTATAGATGGCCTTGTCGGTGCCGAGGGTCCAGGCGGAGGAGTTGAAGTCAAAATCGCCCGTGCTGACAGGCTGACCGATGCGGACACCCGAGATGGCAAAGGTATAGGCCTCATTGCTCGACTTGGCCCTGACCTCAATCTGGCTCAGGCGGTGGTCAAAAGTGAGCTCCACGCCCGTAGCCTCATTGGTAGAGCGCTTGCCGGTGGCGTCGGCCGTGACGAGGTCAATCTGGTCGGCCATCTCGGCGGCAGGGGAGAAGCCGGTGATCGACTGGGCCTTGGAGTCGAGGGAGACTGTGCCTCCGGGGGTAGCGGGAGAGTAAGCAAAGAAGTCGATCTCGCTGTCGTCGGTTGGCCAGAAATATTCAGGAGTAGAGACATAATAGGCTGTAGAGCCATCTTTGGAGAATATCTGTTGGTCAAAGAAATCGGTAGAGCCTAAGAGAGCGGTCACTGTAAATGATTCGAGATTACTGTTGGTAGTCTCAGTGGCTCGTGAGGCGGGAGCGCCCATGGCGGCGCGGAAACCGATGCTGTGGCCCTGATTGACTTCGATAGGGTCATCCTGCGAGCAGGATGCGAGCGTTGCCAGAGCGGCGAGAGCTATGAGGAGCGGAGTCTTTTTCATAGTTGATAAAGTGTGAGAGTGTGTGTTGGGATATGAGTGTGTGTGTGTTGTTTATAGTATCTTTTGCTGAAAGCGGCCACATTGTCAGGCGGGGGCGGCCTCGCCGGGTGTAGCAGCCTTTGATGAAATAACGCCCCGCCTCCGATAATGTTCCCTCCCAGCCTCAAAAAATAAGCCGGCTACGCCCGCATCTTGCCCTATAAACCCTCAGCCTGCTTTGAATAAAGCTCCTTAACAAATATCACCGATATTTACAATTATCTTGAAAAAGTTTGAAAAAATATAGAAATGTATTAATTTTGCGCCACAGACCGACGTGCAGAGCCCAATAGGGTGTGCGGGTGGGTCTTTAACATACGAAATAGCGTTTATCGACGCTCCTTCTTGACCGCTTGAAACCTGGAAAACTTCATTTGGAGTCAAGAATGAGACAACGGTAGATGGCTTATGTGGATATGTCTATGATTAAAGGAATGGGTCAGTTTGACACTTTCCAATTAATCTCTCATATTCTGCGTGAGGCTCTGCAAGTTGTCCGTTCGACTCCAATGGGCAATTCCAGGGCCTCAAGCGGTAGAACGGACAATGGTAAGGCTCTCACGTATTCTATGTTTAATTCCAAATAAAATTGGGATTTTTTTGTTTTA
>CAZAUV010000015.1:0-26999 GCA_964488335.1 uncultured Bacteroides sp. | reverse complement strand
ACCGTCAAGGGCAATGTGTGTGTCTGCACCGAGGGCCCCGTATTCAACACCCGATTACTGACATGGCTCGATTAAACGTCAATATTGGCCGGGGACTGGTGATTAAAAACCCCGTCATGACCGCTTCCGGCACCTTTGGCTACGGTGAGGAATTTGCCGACTTCATCGATCTCAGCCGCCTCGGAGGATATATCATCAAAGGCACCACCCTCAATCCCCGCCAGGGCAACGACTATCCCCGCATGGCCGAGACCCCCTCGGGAATGTTAAATGCTGTAGGCCTTCAGAATAAGGGCGTCGACTATTTCATCGATAATATCTATCCCCGCATCAAGGGGATTGACAGCGAGCTGATTGTCAATGTCAGCGGCGCCAATGTCGACGACTATGCCGAGACAGCGCGCCGCCTGGCAGCCCGGACAGACATTCGCTGCATTGAAGTCAACATATCCTGCCCCAACGTCAAGGAGGGTGGCATGGCCTTCGGCACCACCTGCTCCGGCGCCGCCTCAGTGACCCGTGCTATCCGCGAGGCCTTCCCCGGCACTGTCATAGTCAAGCTCTCGCCTAATGTAACCGACATCGCCGAGATAGCCCGCGCCGTAGAGGCCGAAGGCGCCGATGCCGTGAGCCTCATCAACACCCTGATGGGCATGGCTGTCGACGTAGAGCGCCGGCGCCCTTGCCTGTCGACAATCACCGGTGGCCTCTCCGGGCCTGCCGTAAGGCCCGTTGCAGTCCGCATGGTATGGCAGGTGGCCCGCGCGGTCAAAATACCTGTTATCGGCCTCGGCGGCATCATGAACGGCCGCGATGCCATGGAGTTTATCCTCGCAGGAGCTTCGGCTATCGAAGTGGGCACGGCCAATTTCATCGACCCCGCCGTGACCGTGAAGATTGTCGACTGGATTGACGACTACTGCGCCCGCCATGGAGTGGACGACATCAACCAACTCATAGGCGCCATCAACCAATGATAAGCATTATCCACGACTTTGATCTCCGGCCCAGAAATACCTTCAGGATTTCGGCCCGGGCAGAGAGCTGGATAGAGTTTACCGGCAGGGACGACCTGCCCGCCGTGGCCCGATATATGGCTGAGTCAGGCAAGCCGGCTTATGTCATAGGGGAGGGGAGCGATCTGCTCTTCACTGCTCCCGAGATCGAAGGCACCATTGCCCATAGCGCCATTCTCTCTCTCGACGTCACTCCTCTTGGAGGCGGAAAGGTGAGGGTGGTGGCCGGCTCCGGCATCAAGATGGATACCCTCGTGAGACATACTGCGCAGTCACGCCTCTGGGGTATGGAAAATCTGGCCCTTATTCCCGGAGAAACGGGAGCATCGGCGGTCCAGAATGTCGGTGCCTACGGCGTTGAGGCCTCTGATCTAATCGAGAGCGTCGATGCCTTTGACATCATCGCAGGTCGATATGTGACCATCTCACGCGAGGATTGTGCCTTTGCCTATCGTCATTCACTCTTCAAGACCCCTGAGGCCAAGGGGCGATATATTATCGCCTCAGTGACCTTTATCCTCAGCTCCGAGGCCGCCCCTAAGCTGAGCTACGGAAATCTGGCCGAGCATCTTGAAGGAATATCCAATCCGGCTCCCATGGATATCGTTGAGGCAGTCAGCACCATCCGCCGGGCCAAGCTCCCCGACCCGGAAGATGTAGGGAGCGCCGGGAGCTATTTCACTAATCCACAGGTGAGCCCCGACCTCTTTGAGCGCATAAAAGCCTCGGCGGAGGAGCTTCTTGCACCGGGAGAAAGAGTCCCTCATTTCATCCTCCCCGACGGGCGTGTGAAAATCCCGGCGGCATGGCTCATCGACCGCGCCGGTCTCAAAGGGCTCCGCATAGGCGGGGCCGGTCTTTGGCCCGCTCAGCCTCTTGTCATAGCCAATCTTAGCGGCAAAGCCTCTGCCGAAGACGTTATGGCCGTGGAGCGACAGGTTGTGGAGACGGTCAAAGAGCGCTTTGGCGTGACCCTCACCCCTGAAGTGGAGAAGATACCACCCACTCTCCAATCCCTGATAACGTAATTCATCACTCTGACCTCTTATACCCCTCTGACATCACAATGAGCTCTTTTATCATCGAAGGAGGCCATCGGCTTCAAGGCACCATCTACCCCCAGGGCGCTAAAAACGAGGCTCTGGAAGTAATAGCCGCCACTCTCCTTTCTCCCGAGGAGGTGACCCTCACCAATGTCCCTGAAATCCTCGATGTCCATAATCTCATCGGTCTCCTCCGCGGTATGGGAGTGAAGGTCAGCCACCCTTCGCCGGGGCAATACTCGTTTATCGCAGACGATATTGACCTGGACTATACAGAGTCGGCCGAGTTTGTCGGACGGTGTGCCAAGCTCCGCGGCAGTGTGCTCCTCGTAGGTCCGATGCTCGCCCGCTTTGGCCGCGCCCTCTTTGCCAAGCCGGGGGGCGATAAGATTGGGCGCCGCAAGGTCGACACCCATATAGCAGGCTTTCTGGCCCTCGGCGCCGGCATGACTTACGACGACCGCCGCCATGCCTACGTCATCACTGCTCCCGACGGCGGCCTGACCGGCACCTATATGCTCCTGGATGAAGCCTCGGTGACCGGCACAGCCAATATCATCATGGCCGCCTCATTGGCCCATGGTGTCACCACCATCTACAACGCAGCCTGCGAGCCATATATCCAGCAGCTTTGCCGCCTTCTGAGCGCCATGGGAGTGGAGATTGAGGGGATAGGGTCTAATCTCCTCCGGGTCCACGGCACCGAGGGGACCACGCTCCACGGCGCCAGCGCCCGTGTCCTCCCCGACATGATCGAGGTGGGCAGCTTTATCGGCATGGCCGCCATCACCCGCTCCGCCATCACCATCAAAGACACTGCCTACGACGAGCTCGGTATCATCCCTGATGCCTTCCGGCGTCTGGGCATAGCCCTCGAGCGGCGGGGCGACGACATTTTTATCCCCGAGCAGGAGCATTATCAGATTGACAGTCATCTCGACGGCTCCATTCTCCAGATAGCCGACGCTCCGTGGCCCGGCCTGACCCCTGACCTTCTGAGTGTGATGCTTGTCACGGCCACACAGTGTCAGGGCTCTGTCCTGATCCATCAGAAGATGTTTGAGAGCCGCCTCTTCTTTGTCGATAATCTTATCGACATGGGAGCTCAGATAATGCTCTGCGACCCCCACCGCGCAGTGGTTATCGGTCTGGACAATCGAATACCCCTGCGCGCCAACCGTATGCTTAGCCCCGATATCCGAGCCGGCATAGCCATGCTCTTGGCAGCTATGTCGGCCAACGGCACGAGCCGCATCGACAACATCGACCAGATCGATCGCGGCTATCAGAATATCGACGGGCGCCTCAACGCCCTCGGTGCATCGATCCGGCGCGAGGACTGAGCCGTAGCGTCTGTGTACTTTCTTTTTTGTCAATGGAAACAAATTTTTTTAATGCCCCTCCGATTACCGTTTAGCAGCCTGCTCATTCTTTGGTGCATAGTTCTATACGCCGCGCCGCGCGATGTGCGCATCAGTGGAGATGTCAGTGACGTATTGACCCGGCAGGGCGTGGTGCGCGCTGCCGTCAGTCTGCTGACGGCCGACAGCACCTCACTCCTCGCAACCGATACCACCTCTTATGTCCTTATGACAAATAGAGTGGAAAGCTTTCATAACTCTTACCGCGACAGATACAGTGGCGCGGCCTTCACGATGACTGCACCCGCTCAGGCCCAGTACCGCCTCGTGGTCAAGGCCGAAGGATATGAAGACTATTCCACTGAGATTGAAGCCCCCGCGGGGAAGGAACAGATCAGAGTGGAGCCGATATATCTCACTCCGGTCAGAGACCGTAAGCTCGGTGAAGTGGTCGTGAGAGCCACGCGCATTAAGATGTATTACAACGGCGATACTCTCGTCTATAATGCCGATGCCTTCGATGTGGCCCGGACTGAATCGCTCCGACGACTTGTCAGTCAGTTGCCAGGCGCGGAAATTACCGATGGTGAGATACGCGTCAACGGAAAGCGTATCGAAAACCTCCTTATCAGCGGTAAAAACTTCTTCGAGGGCAATATCCAGTCTGCACTCGACAATCTTCCCGCCTATATCGTGAGCCGCATCAAGGTCTATGACAAAGCGGGAGAAAAGTCGGAACTCACCGGGCGCGATATGCTCGACGGGAATTATGTGATGGATGTCCATCTCAAACGAAAATATGTTGGGACCTGGACGGCCAAAATCTCTGCAGATGGCGGTACTGAAAGGCTCTGGGGCGGCCAGGCCTTCCTGATGCGCATCGACGACAGGCAGATGTTTTCGGTCAATGGCGATATCAACAATTTCAATCAGACCCGTGAGATGATGGGGATGTCAAACGCTTTCTCCTCAACCCCGGCAGGTAAAATCCGCTCAAAGTTGGCCCGCTTCAACTATTATTTCGAGCCTGACGAAATATGGCGTCTCTCGGCCGACGGAAAAGTAGTTGACACCGACACCAAGCGGAAGACTTGGACAAATACCGAGACTTATCTCGAGCCGGTCAATATGATGAAACGCGATGGCAGCGACTTTGACGGCGATGATTTCAAGGCCACGGCCACAATAGGAGTGCGCGCCCGGAAGGTGAAGCACTGGCTCCATCAGCTGACCTATGGCCTGAACTATGCCCGCACCAAAGGCGCCACCGACAAGCGAAGCATATCTTATTACCTCCCCGGAAACGCAGCCTGGGATGACCTCACGCTCGACAGCATTAACCATCTTGAAGAAAAGGAGGGTGAGGCTAATCTCCTGCTTTATAGTATGGTTGAGTCTGAAATGTCGCGCTCTCAGACCTTCAACCATCATCCGGCATGGCGGTCGTCATTTGTATTCGGGGCCGACGTAGTATATCTCTACGCCTCCATGCGCAGGGAGACAATGACGCAGCGCAGCTATTCCGACTACCTCCTGACAACCTATGCCGACGGGTCGACGGATCCTCGTCGTCGATATAAAGATTTCCACAACCGTCTTCTCAACATTGATGGTCGACTCCAGTGGTCACATCAATATGAGAGGGTAAACCGCTTCAGCGGAGTGGTGGAGCCATATATTCAATTTATTCACAGCTATGGCTCGGCCTCTCATCCCGAATATCGTCTGGACAGATTGACTCAGTGGGCCGACCGTCAGGATTGGGGACTCGGGAGCCTGGGGCTTCTTCCGTCGGCAGAGTGGCAATCGATATGCCTCGATGAGGCTAACAGTTACTTCTCGACAGACAGAAACGACATGGCTCAGGCCGGAGTTGACTGGAGGCACAAGTGGATGTTGAGAGAAGCCAGCTCATTGGAAATAGAGGCCAACGAAATGCTTTACTGGCAGCGCCGCAGTCTCGACTATGAGCGCGAGAGCCGCCTTTACCATCCCCTGCGTAAAGGGTTGTTCTTCCGTCCCTACCTCAAGATCAAGTGGAAAAGCGATAAACGCGAGGGGCGCACCCTCTTGCCCGAGCTGACAGTCGGCTATATCGGAAACCCGTCGATGCCTTCACTGATGCAACTCCTCCCTATCCGCGACAATTCCGACCCTCTGAACCGATTTGTCGGTAATGATGACCTCCGCAACTCGTTTACACATGAAATAAATTCATCTTACCGTCTGCAAAATATCAAGTGGAGTCGGTCACTCGCAATCAACGTCATTTACCGCCGCCTCATCAACGATGTTGCAACCCTGTCGGTCTACGACCCCGAGACCGGTGTACGCACCTATCAGCCGGTCAATACGTCGCATACCCAAAACCTTAACGGACGGCTGGAGATAACCTCTCCTCTCGACAGGCGCCAGCGATTTTTCCTCACCGCTTCCTTTGCCGTGGATTACCGTCAGTCCGAAAACCTATCGTTTCTCGCATCAGGGAGCGAGGCTGCCGCGGGTCTTCTGCGTAACACCGGTATCACTCCCGGACTGACTTTCCGGGCCGTGATAAGTGGCAAATTCAACTTCTCGGGGCAGTGGAACACGGTCTTCCGCCATGTTTCTCAGCCCGGCATCCGCGAAGACTACCGTCAGACGCGCCTCTACGGCAATCTCAGCTACAATTTGCCCTGGGGCATAAGGTTAGCTACATATATCCAGACCATCTTCTATGACGGCAACAATCAGGCCGCGCTCAACCTTTCGACTACCAACTGGGATGCGTCGCTGACAAAATATTTCCTCGACGACCGACTCGGCCTCACATTAACCTGCCACGATATACTCGCCCAGTCAAGTATATATAGCCTAAATGTGACCTCTACGGGACGCGCCGAGAGCTATACCGATAAATTGCCGCGCTACCTCCTGCTTACGTTGAGCTATAACTTCAACTGGACGGAGAAGAAATAATCCAAGCAGGCGCCCCCCCCCAATCCGCGGACCGGCGAGACGGACGGGACCATCAAAAAAAGAGGCCCCCATCTCAACGTCGGTTGAAGCGGAGGCCACGGAGAAGGTGATCATTTAATGGTGGGAAGACTTTTATAAAGAAGTCAGAAAATTCCTTCTCTTTGTCTGTAAAACGTCGGGGGTCTCAAAAAAGTTGACCTATACGCTTTTTTTTCAGTGACTGTCTCGGCCTGACCCTCAGGGCCCATGATGTCCTCTCACAGGCAAGGTCATATTTCATAGATGTAACATCTACCGGATGGGTGGAAAGCTATACCGACATCTTGACGCGATACCTGCTTCTCACCGTGAGCTATGAGTTTAACCGCTCGGAGAAGAAAAAGGGTCAATAAACGAGGTCAGAGGGGAGCGAGCGTGGTAATCTCATTGAGGATCGCCACAGCGTCTTCGACTGACGGAACTGAAGAGATAACCACTGAACGCCGCGAGCCTGTCTGGCGCAGACGGCTCCGGCCGGTATAGGTATTGACATATGCCAGGAGGCGGCCGAAAGCGCGGGATGCATAGTAGGCTCGGTTGGTCTCGTCGACAAGGTAGATATACATAGAGTCTTGCTTGAGGACTATCTTTTCGAAGCCGAGTCGGCGCCCGAGCGCCCGCAGGGAGGGTATGCGCAGCAGTTCGGCGGCCTGACGCGGGAGCTTGCCGAATCGGTCGATGAGATTGCTGCGGAAGGTCAGGAGGTCGCTTTCCCGCTCTATTGCATCGAGCTCCCGGTAGAGGGCTATGCGCTCGGAGTCGTGAGGCACGTAGGTCGGGGGCAGGAGGAGTTCCATATCGCTCTCGATGGTGGTGTCGGCCACAAATTCCGGTTCGGCATCCTGTGGGGCGGCCACGGCGGTATGGCCCTCGGAGGGAGCGTTGACCAGCTCGGGAAACTCCTGGCTGCGGAGCTCGGTGACGGCCTCGCGGAGGATGCGCTGATATGTCTCATAACCGAGATCGGCGATGAAGCCGCTCTGTTCGGCTCCGAGAAGATTGCCGGCGCCGCGGATGTCGAGGTCTTGCATGGCAATGGAGATGCCTGACCCGAGATCGGCAAAGCTCTCTATGGCCTGAAGACGTCGCCGGGCGGTAGGGGTAAGAGGCATCCCGGGGGGTGTCAGGAGATAGCAGAATGCCTTGCGCGACGAGCGGCCTACACGCCCGCGGAGCTGATGGAGCTCAGAGAGGCCGAAGCGATGGGCGTCGTTGATGATGATGGTGTTGACGCGCGGCATATCGATGCCGCTCTCTATGATGGTGGTGGAGAGAAGAATGTCGTAGTCGTGGGCGGCAAAGTCGATGATGGTCTGCTCGAGGCGGTCTGGGGCGAGCTGACCGTGGCCCACAACGGTGCGGGCGTCGGGGACAAGGCGCCGGATGCGGGCCTCGAGGTCGAGGAGACCCTCTATGCGGGGATTGACCACGAAGACCTGACCGCCACGGGCGAGCTCAAAGTTGATGGCTTCGGCCAGGATTTCGTCAGAGAGAGTGTCTACGGTGGTGAGGATAGGGTGGCGGTTGGGTGGCGGAGTGTTGATATTGCTTATCTCGCGGGCTCCCATGAGGGAGAACTGGAGGGTGCGGGGTATCGGTGTGGCA
Source organism: uncultured Bacteroides sp. (assembly GCA_964488335.1). GTDB lineage: Bacteria > Bacteroidota > Bacteroidia > Bacteroidales > Muribaculaceae > Paramuribaculum. The sequence continues at coordinate 18,977 of CAZAUV010000015.1, read as the reverse complement.
CTCATCGTCAGAGTGTCAACCGAGGTCTTCAACTGCTTAAGTCGCTCCTTGACGGCAACGCCAAACTTCTGCTCCTCGTCGACGATGAGGAGGCCGAGATCTTTGAATTTCACAGATTTGCCGATGAGCTTATGAGTGCCTATAAGGATGTCGATTTTGCCCTCGGCAAGGTCGGCGAGGATGCGGCGTGTCTCGGCTGCAGAGCGTGCGCGTGAGAGATAGTCGACGCGGACGGGAAAGTCCTTGAGGCGACGCGAGAAGGTGTCGAAATGATGATAGGCCAAGACGGTGGTGGGGACCAGGACGGCGGTCTGCTTGCCGTCGGCGGCGGCCTTGAAGGCGGCGCGGATGGCTATCTCGGTCTTACCGAAGCCCACATCGCCGCATATGAGGCGGTCCATAGGCCGGGGGGCCTCCATGTCGTGCTTGACGGCAGCCGTTGCGGCGGCCTGATCGGGGGTGTCTTCATATATAAATGAAGCCTCGAGCTCATGCTGGAGATATGAGTCGGGGGCAAAGGCATGCCCGGGCTGATTGAGGCGGTCGGCATAGAGGCGGATGAGATCGCGGGCAATATCCTTCAGCTTCTCCTTGGTGCGCTCCTTGACGCGTGCCCATGCTCCTGACCCCAGGCGGTTGACCTTGGGGGGCACACCCTCCTTGCCTCTGTATTTGGCAAGCTTATGGAGGGAATGGATCGATACGAAGACCACGTCGTCATTGTCATACGTCAGCTTGATGGCCTCCTGTACCCGGCCATTGGTAACGTTGCGGACGAGGCCGTCAAAGCGCCCGACGCCGTGGTCGACATGGACGATATAGTCGCCCGGCTCGATGGCCTGGAGCTCCTTGAGGGAGAGGGCGAGCTTACCCGAGCGGGCGCGGTCGCTCTTGAGGGTATATTTGTGGAAGCGGTCAAAGATCTGATGGTCGGTGAAGACAGCCATTCGGGCCTTCGGGTCGACGAAGCCTTCATGGAGGGTGGCCTCCACCGGGGTGAAGGCAATGTCGTCGCCACGGTCGGCGAAGATGGCTCTCAGGCGGTCGGCCTGACCGACATTTTCCGACAGTATGAATATGTCGAGTCCATCGGCGCGGAGGCGCTTGAAGGAGTCGGCTATGAGATCAAAGTTTTTGTGGTAGAGGGTCTGCGGGGAGGTGAAGAAGTCTATTGTGTCGCGGCCCGGCCTGGCTTCGCCCTTAGCGGAGGTGAAGTGGATGCGTCGGAGGGCGGCGAGGCGGCGCTCGAGTGTGTCGGGGTCGACGAGGCGCTTGAGCGAATTGCGGTCGATGCCCTCCTCGGAGGCTATATCTGCCGAGGCAGAGAAAGTCTCGGCGGCGAGCTCGCGCACCCGTGCAATGGTGTGGGCGGCATCGCGAAGCGCCACGAAGGCATCGTCGGGGAGGAAGTCGAGGAGCGATAGATTGGAGGGCTCATCGGCAACATTGGCAGTGACGCTCACCTGCTCGAAGCGGCTGTCGGATAGCTGCGTCTCGATATCGAAGGAGCGTATGGAGTCTATTTCATCGTCGAAGAAGTCAATGCGGAAGGGCTTCTCGCAGGAGTAGCCGAAGATGTCGAGGATGGAGCCTCGGCGAGCAAACTGCCCCGGCTCATAGACATAGTCGCGCTCGGCAAATCCGAGGTCGCGGAGGCGATGGATGGTGGCCGTGAGATCGGTCTTGGCGCCCTTGACAAGGGTGAGGGTGGATTCGGCGAGGAGATTGCGCTCAGCCACACCTTCGGCGAGGGCCTCGGGATAGGTGATCACAAAGCGGAGGGTCGAGCCTCCGGAGGCGAGACGCGTCAGGGCATCGACGCGGAGAATTTGCTGTGGGGCGTCGGGCTGACCGAAGCGTATGTCGCGGCGGTAGCCTGAGGGGAGAATGGCCACGGCATCCTCGCCGAGGAGGCGGCAGAGGTCGTGGTGGATATATCCGGCATCATCGAGCGAATCGGCTACGACGGCCATCGGCGGCGCTCCCGGCGGCAGGAGGCCCGCTAAGGCCATTGCGGCCGACGAGCCGGCGAGGCCTGTGAGATAAATGTCGGAGGTCGCGGAGGCAAGGGCCTTGTCAATGGCATTGTGGCGCGGGCGCGTCATGAAGCGCTCGGCCAGACCCTCGAGCTTGAGCTGCTGCTTCTGCTGCTTTGCCATTTATTTCTTGGTGTTGACCGGGGCGAGGATGCGTCGGTAGGCGTCTTTATTGAGCAGGAGGGATTTGGCCAGAGCCACACCGTCATCCGAGGGGAGGATGGCGGCCACCTCGCCCGGCTCGCCATAATACCTGGCAACAATCTCGCGGGCCAGATAAGGCTCTATGTCGGCGCGGTGGGTGTCGAGGTCGCGGTCGAGCGAATGTCGCATCATTCCTCCAAGACGGTCAAATTCGGCGGCGACACTATCGGTCATATATCCCTCTATCTTGGCCACCTCACGAAGGCGCGTAAGGAGGGTCTCGCAGACGCGGTCATACTGGAAGCGCTCAGGATCGATGAAGCCTTTGAAGTCGGAATAGATGCCGTCGGTGATGACAAAGTCGGCCGGAGCAGGTATTGTGTCGTGGGCTGCGGCAAACTTATTAGCGAAGTCAAAGGCCCAGTTGTCGCTCACCACGTTGTAGGTCAGGCGGCTGATGTCGGGATAGTTAACGATGGAGTCGGGGGTGATACCTCCACCATCGCGTACCGGGCGGCCGGCGGCGGTATAGAATACCGTGGTCAGAGAGTCGGGGATGCGGCTCACAGAGCCGTCGGCCTGACGGGCGGAGTAGTCGATGGCCTGGACCAGACGCCCCGATGGGATATAATATTTGGCCACGGTGAGCTTCAGGAGACCGTCGTAGGGGAGCGAACGACCGCTCTGGACAAGTCCTTTACCGAAGGAGCGAGCGCCGAGGATGATGGCCCGGTCAAGGTCCTGAAGGGCGCCGGCTGTGATTTCCGAAGATGATGCGGTGCTCCCGTCGATGAGCACTGCCAATGGAGTGTCAGGGAGGATCGGCGCTGATGTGGTCTTATAGATTTTCTCCTCCATCTGGCCTCGGCCGCGGGTGCGGACCACCTCGGTGCCCTTCGGGACGAAGCAGCCCACGGTGGCCACGGCTGCATCGAGCAGGCCGCCGCCATTGCCGCGGAGGTCGAGGATGAGGCCTTCGAGAGGACCCTCGGCTTTAAGGGCCTCAAGGGCACTTTTCATCTCGGCGGCAGTCTTGTCGGTGAAGGATGTGATCGACACATAGCCTATGCCCGGCTGATCATTGAGGCGACCGTAATAGGGCACGGAGGGCATCTGTATCTTCTCGCGGCGGATATCAAAGGTGAAGATGGAGTCGGAGCCCACCCATGGACGGGCCACGGTGACGCGTAGGTTGGAGCCCGGCTGGCCTTTGAGGAGGGCGGTGATGCGGTCGCTCTGCCATCCCTTGACATCGGTGGAGTCGATTTTGATGAAGAGGTCGCCCGTCTTGAGGCCTGCGCGTCGGGCAGGGGAGTTGAGTGCCGGGCCGGCCACAACTGTGCCACCGGCCGAGGGTATATAGCGGATATAGGATCCTATGCCGCCATATTCGCCTGTGGTGATGGCCATGAAATCGCTTTGCTCCTGACGGGGCATATACTCTGTATATGGGTCGAGGGAGGCGAGCATCGCGTTAATGGCTGTCTGGATAGATTTCTCAACGTCTATCGAGTCGACATAATGTAGCTGGAGCTCTTTGACAAGAGCATTGAAGATATCAAGATTGCGGGCCACCTGACCTTTGGGACTTCGGGTGGCGGCCGAGGCGGCCGAAGGTATCAGGAGGGCGAGGATAAGGATGCGTAAGAGGGCTTTCATTGTCGTTGTGTGTCGCAGTGTCGGGTGATGAGTGTGGGATTAAAGTTGGCCGAGCTCCACCTGGCAGGCGATGCGCTCGATGATCTCATCATTGCGGTCTTTGTCGGGACGATAGTCGGCGCGGAGGTTCACGCCGAAAAAACGTCCGAAAGTCTGCCAGAAGCCGGCGCGGAAGGAGCCGAGGAAGGCTTTGATGATAGAATAACCGCTCTGGTCGGTCTCGCGCTTGATGAGCTTGATGAGTATCTTGGCTTGATTTTTGGTGAATTTTTTCAAGACGGGCTTATATTGCTCAAAGATTGCGCTCTCCATGGCCTTGAGATACTCTTCGCGCTCCTTCTGGGTGGGGAAGGTCTCGATATATTCATAAGTCTCGAGGATGGTCTCGCATATGAGTTTGGCATAGGGGAGGGTTTTCTTGACGTCGCGCACCGTCTTCCAGTAATATTCCTCCTCTTTCTTATTCTTAAATTTCAGGGGTGGGAATACGGTGACGTCGTTGAGGACAATCATCATCACGCCGGTCTCGCCGCCTATGTCGGTATGGTAATATCCCCGGGAGCCGCGTACACGTCCGTCGCCGACCTCGGGGACGACGATATCATATTTCTGCTGCGACGCTGCCGGTAGAGTTATGGCGGCGAGCAGGATGGCGGGGAGAATTATGTGGCGGATGTTCACGAGGCTATAACGCTTCGGGGATGCCGAGGGTTTTGGCCGTCTTGCGGTCGGTTGATGATTAGTTGATGTCGGTGCGTGGAGCGGGGGGATAGTCGAGAGTGTAGTGAAGTCCCCGGCTCTCGCGGCGCTCCTTGGCCTGGCGCATGATTAGATAGCCGACGTTGATGATATTGCGAAGCTCGCATATCTGACGCGATGCTTTGGAGCACTTAAAGAGGCGCTCGGTCTCTTCATAGAGAATGTCGAGGCGGTTCCAGGCGCGGTCGAGGCGAAGGTTGGAGCGGACGATGCCCACATAAGTGCTCATTATCTGATTGACCTCCTTGGCGCTTTGGGTGATGAGCACCATCTCCTCGGGATGGGTGGTGCCCTCATCATTCCAGTCGGGGATATCGGTGCGGAAGTCGATATGGGAAATGGCTTCAGCGGCATGGGCGGCGGCAGCGTCGGCATAGACCACGGCCTCGATAAGAGAGTTGGAGGCCAGACGGTTGCCGCCGTGGAGGCCGGTGCACGAACATTCGCCTATGGCGTAGAGATGCTTGATGGAGCTCTCGCCGTTGGTGTCCACGGCAATCCCTCCGCAGAGATAGTGGGCGGCAGGTGCCACGGGGATATAGTCGCGGGTGATGTCGATGCCGAGGCTGAGACACTTGGCATAGATGTTGGGGAAATGGTGGCGCGTCTCTTCGGGGTCTTTATGGGTAACGTCGAGATAGACATGGTCGGCGCCCGTCTGCTTCATCTCCGAGTCGATGGCGCGGGCCACGATGTCGCGCGGAGCCAGCGACAGGCGGGGGTCATATCGGTGCATAAATTCCTCGCCGTGGATGTTGCGGAGCACTGCCCCATAGCCTCTCATGGCCTCGGTGATGAGAAAGGAGGGCCGGTCGCCGGGGTGGAAGAGGGCAGTGGGGTGGAACTGAATAAACTCCATATCGCGCACTGTCCCCTTGGCGCGATAGACCATTGCGATACCGTCGCCGGTGGCCACAAGCGGATTGGTGGTGGTCATATAGACGGCGCCAACGCCGCCGGTGGCCATCACCGTCACCCGAGCCATGAAGGTATCGACACGACCGTTTCCACAGTCGAGGATATAAGCGCCATAGCATGTTATGTCGGGGGTGCGACGGGTGACTATGCGCCCTAAATGATGCTGGGTGATTATCTCGATGGCAAAGTGATTTTCAAAAATGGTGATATTCGGATTGGCCTTTACCTGCTCGATGAGGCTCTCCTGGATTTCAAAGCCGGTGTTGTCGGCGTGATGGAGGATGCGAAATTCCGAGTGGCCCCCTTCGCGGTGGAGGTCAAAGAGGCCGGAACCGTCGTCGCGGCGGTCAAAGTCCACGCCCCAGTCAATGAGCTGCTTGATCTGGCCCGGAGCGCCTTCTACAACCTTGCGGACCGCTTCGGGGTCGGAGAGCTGATCGCCTGCCACCATGGTGTCGTGGATATGCTTCTCAAAGGTGTCGACCTCAGTGTTTGTCACCGAGGCCACTCCCCCCTGGGCCAGGGCTGTGTTGGCTTCCGGCAGGAGTGTCTTGCAAATGAGGGCCACACGGCCCGAACGGGCGGCTTTGAGGGCAAAGCTCATGCCGGCGATGCCCGAGCCTATGACGAGATAGTCAAACTGATATGCCATCTTCTTGAATTATATCATCGTGTTGAATGATGAGTCATCATCGTGATGAGGGATTAGGCCGGTGGCCTTCCAAATAGGCCACAAAGTTAACGAAATTTGGAAGAAAAGCGCGATATTGGCCTAAGAAAGTTTACGTGAAGCCTCGGGTTGAGGCCCGGCGAGGGATGCCGACTATCTGCAGGGACAAAAAAGTGAGGGCGGTATCGAAGGGAGATACCGTCCTCGCTGTGGGCTTTGCGGCTCTGAGAGAGCCGCAGAAGTCGGGGTGAGAAGACTCGAACTTCCGACCTCCACGTCCCGAACGTGGCGCGCTGCCAACTGTGCTACACCCCGAGCTGGCATTAAAGCGGTGCAAAGGTAAGGAAAAAATTTCATAATTGGTGTTTTAACGACGCATTTTTCGACGGGGGAGGTTAAAATTTTTAACGGCGTAATCTCAGAGGCGGGTATATGAGGCTGAGAGAGCAAACTTTCAGGCTCGCGGAGGTGTTGAAAATAGGTGATGAACCGCATCGGTAGACAGCCACACACACACTCACACAATTTTAATCATATGAAGAAATCTTTTACCCTTATGGGGGCCCTCATCGCCGTGATGGCTTTTCTCTCGGGATGCAGCGCCTATACTCTTACCAACAGCGAATCATATGTAGGCGCCGACCTGAGCTCCTATCATACCTTCCGCCTCGTCACGCCCAACGACGGCGATCTTCCGCCCGGCATGTCGATGGTATCGTATTACAACATTGCCGCAGCTATCCGCGAGCAGATGGTGGAGCGTGGCTTCTCGGAAGATCCTAATTCGCCCCTGCTGGTCAATATCGGCCTTACGGTGAAAAAAGAGCTCGTCAACGTGCCTTACACTCAGACCATACAGACCGGTCCGTCAGTGCCTCCGCCTCCTCCAGTACCTATGGTCCGCCCCCTGCCCCGACCTCAGAGGCCCGGTATGGTTCCGGGTCATGGCCCGGCAGTGAATGGTGTGGTGCCTGTCTTCATGTATCCCCGTCCATATTATATGCCGAATTATACCACTGTCACCCAATGGGTGCCCAGCATATATCGTGAAGGCGTCCTGACGATGGATCTCGTGAATATCGACAAGGAGGAGCCGGTCTATACAGCATCCGTTGCCACCATCCTTGATAATGGCGACAGCCAGCTTCAGACCCTCTCGGGCATCACAAAGGCGGTCAGCACTCTCTTCTCACGCTTCCCGATTCCGATCACTACGCGGAAATAATCTCCTCCGGTAAGATAATCTTCTTTATCAAAGCGACAGCTCACAGGCCCGGGCCCGTGAGCTGTCGCTTTGATAAAGAATGGGAGGATGATTAATACCATGTGACGCCGTTGGAGAGCGATGAGCGCTTGTCGTATTTGAGATCTGACAGAAGCGACGACGACACGGCTATATGAAAGTTGTAGCTCTTATACGGGCCGAGGGGAATGAAGCTGGCTGTCATGGTAAAGCAATGGAGATTGCGGGAGATATTGCAATTCATATAGGCGAGCTTCTTGGCGTTGAAGTCATATGAGGCCGAGAAAGAGAAGTCCCAGTTGGGGGTGGGGCGCAGGGAGCCTGAGAGGGATAGGTTTTGGGTAAAGCGACCGTTAAATTCCATCTTCTCTTTATTGAAATCACCATAGCCATAGTTGATGGAATAGTTGACAGACAGGCTCCAGGGGCAATCCCAATGAAGGTAGCCCTCTGGATCAATGGCCTCTGCCGAAGAAGATGATGAAGTCGAAGATGATGAAGTCGAAGATGATGAAGAAGATGATGATGGGCCGCCATCTGAACCATCCCCCTCCTGGCCGCCTTTCTTTTTCCTGAAGCGGTCGCGCAGCTTCTTGAAGAAGGCGTTGTTGAAGGTATATGAAAAAGATGTGCCGGTCGACGACAGCCTGCCGATGCCTTTGCCCTGAGATATGCGCAGTTTATTGACCTTGACCGGATTTCCGGAGGGTGTGAGGGCATATGTATAGACATCCCAAACGCCCTGAAGATTGAGGGTAAACTGCTTTGTGAGCTTGAGCATTATGGAGCTGTTGATATTTGAGAAGCGGAGGGAGTCGGCCGCCATATTATAGCTCTGGGAGAGATTGAGATTTTCGATGAGGGAGATTTTCTTATCTTCTACTTCGGTGGAATCGTTGTCGGCCTGCCGCACCTTCATCTCAAGATTGTTGGCAAGGGAGTAGGTGATGGTCCCGCTCTTGCCCTGGCCCGGTACGCCGTAGAGCGAATTGGGAAACATAGAATATTTCTGGCGGTTGACGGTGCCGTTGGCTCCGGGGCGGTCATAGGTGTCGTAGACGCCCCAGAAGGGGTCGGAGAAGTCGGGCGTTGCAGAAAACGACACGGTGGGAGTCATGACATGGCGTATCATCTTCACCTTGTCGCCAAAAATTTTCCAGGGCTTATAGAAGCCATAGAGCTTGGTGTCAAGACTCACGGATGCCGTGAAATCGAAGATATTATAAAAGGAGTAGGAGGTGTCCATTACCTCGGCGGCCGCGTTGGGGTCCCACATGCGCTTGACCTTGGTGGTATACATCCGGTCGTTGATGTTTACTGCCGGGGTGATGTTGAAATATTTAAGGGCGGTGAAGGTGGCGGAGATGGGTATGGAGTGGCGGAAGCCGTTGCGCCAGTCTTTTATCAGACTTTTCTGGAAGAAGACGTTTTGCTTGGCAGTAAGAGAGTTGTTAAACTGACCGGAATAACTCATCTTGATTTTTTCATACCACCGCTCCTTGCCTACCGCTTTCTTGCGCTTGAAGGGGGCAAACTGGGAGTATGAGGCCGTCAGCGACGGGAAGCCTACCGTCAGGGTGGAGTCCTGGGTGCGCTGGGAGAGGTTCATATTGGCCGAAATGCTCCATTTAGTGCCGGCCGGGCGCCAGGTGGCGTTGATCGATGAACTCTTTGTGTTTTCGGTGAAGGAGGAGTTGTAGTAGCTTGCCAGGTCGTTGCGCGAATAGCCTGAGGTAGTGAAGTTGACAGAGGCTGAGAAATTGAAGTTGGGATTGGCTTTGGAGTCTTGTGTGTGATTCCAGATAATCTGCATATTGGTCTGGACCGAGTAGTCGGCCGAGCCTTTATCGCCCAGGATCGTCTTGAGGTAGGAAGCGGAGAATGAGCCGCTATATTTATAGCGCTTAACATATGACGAGCGAGCCTGAAGGCCCCAGGAGCCTTTGGTGTAGAGTTCGCCGGTGAGTGCCAGATCGATGTTGTCACTGATGGCAAAGTAATATCCGCCGTTGGAGAGGTAGAAGCCTCGGTTATAATCTTCGCCAAATGAGGGGAAGATCACTCCCGATGAATATTTCTCTGAGAAGGGGAAGTAGCCGAAGGGCACGGCCAGGGGGAGGGGCAGCCCCGCGAGGACCATATAAGCGGGGCCGGTTACTATATCCTTGCCGGGGCGTATCTTGGCTTTGGTGAGCTGCATCCAGAAGTGGGGGTGCTCATGGTCGGAGCAAGTGGTGTAGCGGCCGTTTTGGGTGTAAAACACATTGTCTTCAACCTTCTTGGTCAGGCCGCCGGTAAGATAGCCTTCGCCCTGCTGAGTCACTACGTCGGTGATGAAGCCGCGCTCGGTCTTGAAGTTGTAAGTCATGGTCTTTGACTCATATGACTGGCCGTTGTCGTCAAAGACCGGGAGGCCGACGACATTGCCGGTAGAGTCGACGCTTCCGGCAGCATAGACCGTCGACGTGTTGACATCCATATCAATCCTGTCGGCCTCAAGCTTTATATTACCGTAGGTCACCTGACCATTGCCATAGAGAAAGGCCTTGTTGGAGCCTTCCATGGCGATGGAGTCTGACGATTGGAAGTCTACCTGATTGTCGAGGTCGGTCTTGATGCGGACTATGCGCGGCCCTGCGGCGGGAGGAGCCGCGGCTTGGGTTGGCGCTTCGGCAGATGCTGCGGCCATGGTGTCGGCGGCCGCTGACGCCTCTGTCGAGTCGGCGGCTGCCTGATTGATGCGCTGCCGGCGGCGCTGCGAGACGCTGAGTCGCTGGCGGGGCAGGCGAGGAATGTCCACTTCGGTGGTATCGGGGCTCGGGCAGAGGTCAATGACCGGTGTCGCGGCGACATCGGCAAACGCCATCACCAATATCATTAATGAGGTGATGAACAGTAAGATAGGGAGCCTCTTCAAGCGAAGTTGAGCTGGTGACGGGTAAAGGATGGCCCCGTGTCGGGGCAAATGGAAGACAAAGGTAGTTACTTTTGGCTTAACTTCTGCCTGCCGTTAACGTTTTTTCATCATTGTGCTCCCGATTAATCGCTATATTAATAAAGGCGGCCGCAGAGCTTGGTCTGCAGCCGCCTGAATATCCGTGCTTAATAAAATGTCTGGAGGGGATTATCTGATGATAACCTTCACAGCCTTATTGCCCTGACGGCGGATATAGAGGCCGGGGGTAAGGCAGTCGGAGCTTACGATACGGCCCTGGAGGTCATAATAGCGGGCAGTGCCGTCGGCGGGTGCTTCCATCACCACCGAGCCGATAGAGGCTGAGCTCTTGACATAGAGCTTCGGGAGCTGGAAGGTCTCGGGCTCTTGAGCGGGAGCTATGTTGGTATATGTGCCGCTCTGGCAGATGATGCAGGAGGGATTGAGTATGTTGGTAAACTTCACGGCGCCATCGACAGTCTCAGCGTTCCAGTAGCAGCCTTCGTCGAGCTCGGTGTAGAGCTGGAATGATGTGAGATGGCTGTCGTCCATAGCGAGGAAGCGGCCGAAGGTGTCGGTCAGGGTGTAGCCTTTGCCGTCGACATCGGTGATGGTGATGGCGGCCTCAGCCGGGGCGGTCAGCTTATTGTCGGCGATGACCACATCGGTCAGAGAGAGACGTCCATAGGTAAAAGACTCAGCGATGGGAGCACCATATTGCTCTCCGATAACCATCACATACTGCGAGCCGGAGGTGATGGAGGTGGCGAGCTCAAAGAGAGCGCCGGTGGTGGGCTGCTCGGGCTCCTCGGGTTTAGTAGGCTCTGAAGATGATGCTTCACCCTGAAGATAGATAGCGGGGAGCACGCGGCTATCGTTGGCCTCATCATAGGAGCCGAAAGAATGGTAGCCTTTGCCAAACATGATGGTCTTCTTCATGGCCACGTTGGTGATGGTGGCGGTGCCGTCGGCGGCTACGCTTATGCTCCAGAGGGCGCCTTCGGTTGCGGGGTCGTCGGTGAGGTTAAAGCTGTTGTATGTTCCGGTCTGATAGAGATACTTGCCGTTGGCATCCTTGATGTTGAAGCCGCCCTCGGCCGCATCGAAGGTGAAGCCGGCTGAAGCGGGGGCGGTGAAGATGCCGTCTTCCTCGGTCACGGCCTCGCAGTAGAGGTAGCCATAGGTCTTGTTGGCCGAGATGGCTGTGGCCACGGAGTCGCAGGCGAAGAGAGCATATGTCTTGCCGCTCTCGATCGACGAGGCGAGAGAATAGGTAAACGCTGTCGGGACAGAGGGGTCGGAGGGTGTCGAAGGTTGCTCAGGCTCAGCGGGAGCAACGGGTGAGGGATTGTCCTCGCCGTCGGTAAACACGGTAATATGTTTCAGACGCCATGATGCGTTGACGGTGACGGATACGGTCGATGCAGAGCCGTTCCATGTGGCTTTATTGCTCTTGAAGGCAAGGGAGCCGGTGTCGGCGGTGGGTTCGAGGCCTGAGCCACCGTTGGCGCCGTCGAAGTTGATCGAGGTCATTGTGGTTCCCGCCGGGGCGGTGATAGTCATGGTGGAGCCGGTGTAGAGGCGGATGGTAACGTCGGGGTTTTTCTCAGTGCCCCAATAATAAGCGGGCGCCTGATTTTCTTTGTCGGAGGAGGTGGAGAATGAGAAGGTAAAACCATTGATTACCAGCGACTCAAGGGGCTGATAGTGCTGGGCGGCTTTCGTAGAGCCGTCGGCATTGAGAGTCTGTTCATGGAGAGTGCCTTCGAAGTCAGAGGCATCACTAACATTGAGCACCACCTCGGCGCGGCTGACAGCGGCGCAGGCAAGGAGGCATAAAAAAGAGAGTAGAAATTTCTTCATCAGCTAATGATATTTGTGACAGGATGATTGGAAGTGCAAAGTTACGCCTTTATAATAGTATAGCCAAAAAGAGGAGTGATTTTGTGGAAAAAAAGGAGCCGGAGGGAAGAGAAGAGGATAAAAACGAATAAAAAAGAGAAAAAAAATTGACAAAAGTGGGTGATTATAAAAAAAATATGTACTTTTGCCAAATATTGAAAATAATCAATCACCCCCACAACATCACAATCATGGAAGAAATCGTAGCAAAAATCGCTGAGGCATACGCCACATTCATCACTGACGCCACCCTCCAGGCTGAGAAAGGCAACAAGGCCGCCGGCACTCGCGCCCGCAAGGCATCTCTCGCTATCGAGAAGCTCCTCAAGGAGTTCCGCAAAGCTTCTATCGAAGCCTCCAAGTAATCGTAATCTTCCCCCATCCCATCCTCTCCGCTTTTCCCGGGATGGAAGTGGCAAAGCGTCAGTGCCTCGCCGCTCCGATGATTGCTCTTACACATTAATACATAACTGTCGGTAGACCGGCATCTCCCCTCGCCAGACGGGTGATAAGTCGAGCCGACAGTAATGTTGTGTCTTATTCTTCCCTATCGTCCCCTACTTTTTAAGCTGACGCCATCAATTACAGAATAAAGATGAAGCCGACCGTACTTGATTATAACGATATAGCAGAGATGGTGCCCCGGTTGAAGGGCCATGAGAAGCTGGTCAATACCTTCCTCCATCTATTGTCGATGGATAAGGTCAATGACCTCCACCGCCATAATTGCGCCACACCGGGTGTGCCGTTTACCACCGGACTTCTCAAAGAGCTTGACATCACTCTCCGCGTGGATAATGAGAAGATATTGCCGATGATGGGTAAAGAACCTTTTATCACGGTGAGCAATCATCCCTTCGGAGCTCTCGACGGCATCGCGCTTATCAATTTAGTAGGGCATTATTATCCTGAATATAAGGTGATGGTCAATATGATACTCAATCATATCACGGCCATGCAACCTAATTTCATTGCCGTCGATGCCCTGGCTTCTGACGACCCGGCTAAGAAGGCCGTGTCGATGCAGGGCATACGCAAGGCCATTATGCAGGTGCGCCGCGGTCATCCCCTGGGTTTCTTTCCCGCAGGGGCGGTGAGCAAGGTCAATAATCGCCTTGAGCTTGAAGACCGGCAGTGGCAGGAGACCGTCATCCGTCTCATAGAGCAGTTGAAGGTGCCGGTGGTGCCAATCTATTTCCATGGCAGCAACTCCTGGTGGTTTAACCTCCTGGGACGCATATCGTGGCAGCTTCGCACACTCAGGCTCCCTGCCGAGGTGTTTCGCAAAGCCCATTCGACCATCCACATCAGCGTCGGCGACCCTATCAGCGTGGAGGAGCAGCTCTCCCATGCCGGCTCCACCGAGCAGCTCGGCGAGTATCTTAAGGCCAAAACTTACGAGCTCCGCAAATGGAAGTGATCGAGGCCGCCAAGGCTGTGGAGGCCGAGGTAAACCGCGCAAAGCAGCGCTTCGGCATCATAGGCAATTCGCCGGCTCTCCTGCGGGCCATTGAGCGCGCCATAAGGGTTGCGCCTATCGATCTCTCGGTGCTCATCAGCGGCGAGAGCGGCTCCGGCAAAGAGTTTTTTCCTAAGATAATCCATGCTTACAGCCCCCGCAAGCATGCCAAATATATAGCTGTCAATTGCGGGGCCATCCCCGAGGGAACTATAGACTCAGAGCTTTTTGGCCACGAAAAAGGCTCATTCACGGGAGCCGTGGCCTCGCGTAAGGGCTATTTTGAGGAGGCCGACGGAGGCACCATATTCCTCGATGAAGTGGCCGAGCTGCCGCTCACCACTCAGGCGCGCCTCCTCAGGGTCCTTGAGACGGGCGAATATCTCCGCGTAGGATCGTCGGAGGTGCGCAAGACTAATATCCGTGTGGTGGCTGCCACAAATGTAGATATGCTTAAGGCTGTGGAAGAGGGGCGTTTCCGTGAGGACCTGTATTATCGCCTGTCGACGGTGACCATCAGTGTGCCCCCGCTTCGCGACCGAGGGAGCGATATCGCCCTCCTCGCCCGCAAATTTGCCGCCGTCTTTGCCGAGCGCTACCGTAGCCCCCCGCTCGGGCTCTCCGACGACGCCCGCCGCGAGCTGCTGAGCTATCGTTGGCCGGGCAATGTCCGTCAGCTTAAAAATGTCATCGAGCAGGTGACTCTCTTCGAGGGTGGCCACGGAACGGTAGGAGCAGAGACTCTCGCCCGCTATATGCCTTCAGGAGCAGCATCTAACGCCCCTGCATTGGCATCGGGCGAGCGCGTCTATGACTATCAGCAGGAGCGGGAATTTTTATTTAATATGGTCTTTCGCTTGCAGAAGCGCATCGATGAGCTCTCGAGCGAGCTGAATGCCATGCGCTCCGGCCAGGAGCGGCCGGCAGAAGCCGCTGGCTTCTTCAAGCCCTCTCCCCCTCTCTTGCCTCATTACTCAGCCGCCGACGCGGAGGTGGGCAAAAAGTATCCCGACCTTGACAAAGCGACCTTTGTCGAAGCCGAGGAAATCAGCGAGGAGCCGGCTCAGAATGTCGGAAACGATGGGCGGCCTTCACCGGCGGGATCACCCGAGCCGCGCTCTTTGGGAGACACGGAAAAAATGATGATCATTGAGGCTCTCGAGCGCAATGGCGGCCGACGCAAGGCCACTGCTCAGGAGCTCGGCATTTCGGAGCGCACCCTCTATCGCAAAATCAAAGATTATGGTCTTGACGACCTTTGACCCCCGGTAAAGAGATATCATCGAGGGCAACTATGGCTTCGGCGCCTTCGGGAACGGGAGCCTCTGACCGCGAAGGTCGATACCAGATGGCTTTCCAGCCGGCATTGAGCGCTCCGGCTATGTCAGTGGCGGGATTGTCGCCTATCATAAGATGGCGCCGCGCATCATCGGGCCATGGCGTGAGGCTCTGTGCATAGGCAAACAGCCGCCTGTCTGGCTTATTGATGCCGATATCGTCGGAGAGCACCACCAGATCAATCTTGTCTTTAAGCCCTGCCCGTGCTATCTTTCGGTGCTGAACGTCGGCAAAACCATTGGAGAGCACTCCTATCATATACCCTGCGTCGCGAAGGCGGGAGAGAAGAGCGTCGGCGCCCCCCACGAGGCGGCGCTCCATGGCCAAAAGGTCAAGATATTGTGTGTCAAGGCCGGGAGAAAGGGCCAGCGCCTCCTCGTTGGTCATCCCGGCATCGGTCAGGGGGCGGCGAAAGCGCTCCGTGCGCAGGGTAGGGCAGTCGATAAGGCCCACTGAATAGTCAACCCAAAGAGGAATGTTATGCCCCTCATAAGCCTCTATCCAGGCTTCGGGTGCGGGCCAGAGTGTCTGAAAATTGCGCTGTTTATAGAGCTTGGCGAGGGCAGCGCGGGAATTGGCCTTGAAGTCGATGAGGGTATCATCGAGATCAATCCACACGAAACGTATGTCAGAGTAATCAGAAGAGATCATCAGGAAGGGGATTATGGCGCCGCAGGCGATTGATAGCGGCTATGGTCAGGGGAAGGACAAGTATCTCATAGAGGGTCTTGAGGAGGGCTTGACTGACTATGAGCGAGAGGATTACACTCCAGGGGAGACTGCCTGCGAAGGCGATGGGGAAGAAGATGGCCGAGTCGATACTCTCACCCCCGAGGGTGGAGACCACAGCGCGCAAAGAGAAGCCGCGCGAGCTCCCGGCCGCCCGATGCATCCTGCTCATTATCCATGCATTGGCCATAGAGCCGCATAAGAATGCAATAAAACTTGCGGCAAAGATGCGTGGCACCGCGCCGAATATCAGCTCCATGGCGCCCTGACCGCTCCAGTCGGCGCTCCCGGGGAGGATTATTCCTATCTGGAGGAGGGCCGAGACAAGGAGGTTGGCGGCAAAGCCGAGCCATATGACAAATCGGGCCCGTGCGAAGCCATAGACCTCGGTGATGCAGTCATTGAGGATATAAGAGATAGGAAACACCACCACTCCGGCGGTGATTGTCAGGGGTCCGAGATCCACCGTCTTGATTTCCATCAGATTGCTGACAATGAGGCAGACGCAGAAGAGAACCGTAAGGACCAGGAATGTGGGTGTGAGAGGCGGGAGGGTGCGCTCGGGCGAAGGGGGTTGTGTCATGGGTCTTGTTTTTTACGAGGTTGCAAGCACTCGGGGTTAATATCTATTCTTTCAGAGAGTTATAAACTTTGAGAGTGGCATCGGCGATGGCCGGCCATGAATATCGCGTGAGGTCATAGTGGCGGGGGGTGGCGCTGCGATTGATTTTGGCTCTGAGGAGCTCGGCCAAGTCGGGCAGGGAGTCGACCGGGAAAAAGTCATCGTCATTCAGCTCGGGAAGACGGCAGGCCGGTATATCGCTCACGGCTACATCAAGTCCATAGCTCATCGCCTCCAACAGAGCAATCGGGAGGCCCTCATGGGTGGAGGGCATCGCAAAGAGGGCCGCACAGCTCATCAGGGCATGTAGACGTGCCCCCCGGATAAAACCTGTAAGGACCACGCGCTCTCCGGCCTCGCGGGCTTTCTCTTTAAGACCTTCGGAGAAGGCATCGGGATGGTCGGCATCCCCGGCAATCACAAGCTTGAAGTCGGCCGGTATCGCGTCGGTGGCTGTGAGCCGCCCGAAAGCATCTATCAGCATATCAAACCGTTTCTCCGGGACAAACCTGCCGAGAGTCACCACATAGCGCTTAGGTTTGAGGCCCCATCGGGCGATGAGGTCTTCGGCATCAGAGGGGATAACGGGCGAGGGCACTCCATTGGGGATGATCTCAGCCTCAACCCCATATTTATCACGGATAATCGAGGAGATATGAGGGGTGATGGCTATGACCCTATGGGCATATTTTGCGCCAAGGCGCTCCCCTAAGCGGAGGACAGCCGAAGCAATCCGGCCCCACTTATCCCGATCATAGTCAGGACCATGGTTGGTCATCACCACCTTCATCCCGAGCAGACGCGCAAGGGGAGTCATCACGGCGGGGCCTATCGCATGGATATGGATTATCGAGGCTCCCCGCCGGCGGGCTTCGATGATGGCCCGGGTGGTGTGGATGATGGCTTCGAGGCTCTTCCGCCGGGGCGCATCTATGTCGATGAGCTTCACTCCGGCCCATTCCTTGAGGTCGCGGGCCGTAGCTACACTATCGGCATATGGTTTGCGGCGAATAAGAGTGACATCGATGCCCTGCCCGGCTATGAGCGGATACAGCTCCTGGCAGTGGGTCTCCACACCCCCCTGGATGTCGGGGATGCCGCGGGTGCCGACAACAGCCACCCTCAGGGGCGGCTTATCCCGGTCAGACATTATTAAGCGTTACCCTCCTCCTGCGAGGGAAGGCGGAGATTGCCCTGACGAGGGTCTTGACCGACATCGATGATTTTCTTGTCAAGACAAGGTTTGAGGCCTCTGAGCGAGCGGAGCTTGTTTTTGAGAGCCCAGGGAGCCGTCTTGGTGATATATTTCTTCATCACAGGCGAAGCGGTGCCCACCATCCAGCAATTCTTGGGACAGGATCTGACCAGGGCGCGTACTCTCTCGGCCTGCTCGCTGTTCCATATCTCGGTAAACGAAGCCTCGCGGATGTTGCCCATTGATTCCTTCCAATATTTCTTCTCGAGGCCATTGCAGGGATAGACCTCTCCATAGGGGTCAATGAAGAAATTGGTGGTCCCGGCCTCGCAGGGGAGCAGGCGCGGGCGCCCCTCGATATAGTTGATGAGGCCCATATTGAAAAAGGCCCTGAACCACGATTTGGGATGATTTTCCTTAAGCTGCCAGTCGATAAGCTGCTCAAAATCAGATGTTACCCGCTCGCGGTTGGTAATCTCATTATCGTCTTTGTGGAAATAAAACGAATTATGGAAAGCGGCTGTGGCAAACTCAAGCCCTAAAGAGCGCGACAGGCGATAGAGGGCGAGCATATCGGTGGAATTGTGATTTGACACCGTGCAGCCGAAACCGATATCCTTAAGGCCCATATCTTTGAGAGTCAAGAGAGTGCTGAGCCCCCGATCGAAGCCGCCGGAGCGGCCGCGGAGATCATCGTTGGTCTCCGAGAGGCCCTCTATGGAGATGCGGATGCCTATCTTGGGAAACTTCTTGGCAAGAGCAATCACGCGGTCGTCAAACCAGCCTGAAGTGGAGATGACGATGCGGTCGGTGTGGCGATAACATTCCTCTACAATCTCCTCAAGATCTTCACGGACAAAAGGCTCCCCACCGGTGAGGTTGATAAACTTCAGCCGAGGGAGCGACCTGAGATCGACAGCCTTGATTTCGCGCCCTTTGTCGGTAGGATTTTGCCAGATGTTACACATCTTGCAACGCATCGGGCAGCGATATGTCAATATGATTGAAGCGTCGGTTGGGAGTGCTATTGCCATAAGCATCAGTGTCTTAGTGTAGGGGCCGGGAACAGCCCCAGGGGAGGGGGCGCCCTAAGGCGCGGGGGCCTTCTTGAAAGTCAACGCAAAATTACCAAATTTTATTATCCCCCGCATGATAAAACTCAAAAAAATCACACCCTCCACATCTCCCACATAAGAAGTGCAATAAACATCTCCCTCACTCATCGGAAAGGTTGTCTGGGGAAATCTGAATGATGAGGTGGGGGAGAGGTTGTTGAGGTGGTGGTCAGCGGGGGCGGGAGAGGATGAGGGAGGCGCGGGGAAGTAGCCCCACTTTTTGTCGGCGCCGAACTTTGTGGAGCCTTCGTAG
>CAZAUV010000014.1:0-27937 GCA_964488335.1 uncultured Bacteroides sp. | reverse complement strand
CTCCGGATTCTTCATGACGCATATGCACAAACTTGATTCGGCCATCGTTGTGGATTGCATCGGTGAGGGCATTAAGGCTATCGCCTGTAATGGCATAAATATGTCTGACGCCGGATTCGGCCATCATATCAACGACCTGTTCGGCCACGCTTTGTTTTTTATCTTCCATTTATAGTGAGTTTTATGTGAAGAGAAACAAGGAAATCGGGTCGTAGGTTCGCATGGGGAAACCTCATAATGCACCTCGCGGTAGCAATTCCACCGTTTTCGAGGTGTCAGTCCTGACGGATTTTGGATATTTTTTTTGCTGCGTAAAATGATTGCGCAGTCATAGATTTACTTTGCACCAAAATTAAATTACAATGATATGAAGATAATTGACGGATATGACGTGAAGATATTCACTGACAACATTGAAGACAACGCATTGGAGCAGATAAAGACGTTGCTCTCAATAGGTGTGTTCTCCGACAAGAAGATACGCATAATGCCCGACGTACACGCCGGTGCAGGTTGCGTCATTGGATTCACCGGCAATCTTGGTGATAAGGTTATCCCCAATATTGTGGGTGTTGACATAGGCTGCGGTATGCGCATCCTTAACCTTGGTAAGATTGAGGATATTGATTATCAGGCCTTCAATGAGCATATACGGGCAAATGTACCATCAGGCATGGCTTTCCGTGAGAATAAACTCGGGTTCAAGCCTCTCGTGCATGAAGAAATGGATATTTACCGGGATGCAAAAAAGCTGGTGACCCAACTTCGTTGCTATCGTGAATTGAAAAACTCCGACCGGATCAATAAGTCCGTCGGGTCGCTTGGAGGAGGCAATCACTTCATTGAATTGGATAGGGATGATCGCGGCAACGTATATCTCGTTATCCATACAGGCTCACGCAACCTCGGCAAGCAGGTGGCAGACATCTACCAGAACAGAGCCATCAAACATATGACCGCCGGCGCGGATGAGATTGAGGAAACTGTCAAGCGCATTATTGAAGAATACAAAGCTGCCGGTCGCCGA
The DNA here is from genome assembly GCA_964488335.1 of uncultured Bacteroides sp. Classification (GTDB taxonomy): domain Bacteria; phylum Bacteroidota; class Bacteroidia; order Bacteroidales; family Muribaculaceae; genus Paramuribaculum. The sequence continues at coordinate 26,910 of CAZAUV010000014.1, read as the reverse complement.
TCCGAACTTCAGGGAGTCATCAAGAAAATCCGCAGGTCGCAGCAGGAGGCGGAGCCGACATTGCCACGAGACTTGTGCTATGTCGAAGGAGAGGCTCGTGAAGATTATCTCCATGACATGCGCATCTGTCAGCGTTGGGCTGTGCTCAATCGGAAGCTCATATCGCTGCTGTTGATGAAATTCTTCCCGAATGTCAATGTCGCTGAAGAATTTGAGTCAATACATAATTATATCAGCGACGACAATATAATCCGCAAGGGTGCTATATCTGCCGCCGAAGGTGAGCGCTGCATCATTCCCCTGAATATGCGTGATGGTTCATTGCTCTGCACAGGCAAGGGCAATCCCGACTGGAATTGCTCCGCACCCCACGGTGCCGGTCGGGTATTGAGCCGCACACAGGCTTATGAGCAGATTAAGATGGAAGATTTTGAGGCATCAATGGCCGGAATTTATTCCGAAAGTGTCAACGACTTCACCCGAGACGAATCGCCGATGGTATATAAACCCGCCGATGAAATAATCGCCAACATAGGCGACACGGTCAGCATCACCACAATTATTCGTCCCATATTCAACTTCAAAGCATCGAAATGAAATATCCAATATCAACTATCAGAAATCTATTCCGGCTTTATGGGCTTGGGAGTGTTGATGCTCCCGGGGTATGTGGTATGGCTTACCGTCTTTGATGAGATATGAGCCTGTCTGGTGAAACCCGAAGGCTACTCCGGCCTCTACACATTGCCGGCGCAGGTCGAGCACCCAATCAAAGTTAAGCGGTCGGGCATATTTGCCTGACTCACCGCCCACTGAAACCGCCTCAATCAATTCGGGAGCAAGATACTTTCGCAGATCAACGCCCTCAAGCATCGGTTCTACTGCTATGATGCGATGTTTGATTGGCAAAGAAAGAAAAATGGGCAACCGATAGTCGGCGCGGTCTTGATTCTCCGTGGTACAGCCGATTTCAACATTATCATATCCATCCCCCCAATCCGGGGGGAGGCACTGCTGAAGTCGGTCAATGCGCTTGGTGAGAAATGTGAATGTGCAATCTGAGCGTTGGCGAATGATGTCCCATATTTCCGGGCGCCATCCGTCAGCCTCCTCAATAAGAAGGTCTGAGGTGAAGCATAGCCAGAAATGCGTGCCGGATTGGAATTTCCAATTCTTTTGCCGGTCGCGCCTGATTGGGAGACTGAACGATGATGTCTTGCGCACTTCCGACGATGGTATGACAGCACCCCTTGCCGCATCTTCACGATAGACGTAGCAATTCCTGCACCCGGCACTTATCTTGTGGCAGCCATGCCACGGATTCCACATAGGCATAATACACTTGAAGGCTAATCCTGACGCATCATTAGGAGCGCGGAGATGATGTAAAGGAGATCATTAGTATTTCCCGGGGAGACTATAAGTCTAATGGGAAGACTTGTGGGGCCGATGCATATCGGGGCTGTCTCAGGGTCGGAGGGGGATAGGGATTATTTACCGCCATACTTCTTTTCAAAAATATAGAAGTGTTCCTCTCCCCATTTCAGCATTGAATCGATTATCGGCAAGAGGGATTTTCCCAGTTCTGTAACAACATATTCAGAGCGTGGGGGCAATTCCGGATATATTGTTTTGGCGACGAGCCCATCCTCCACCATCTCCTTAAGCTGTAGGTCAAGCACTCTCGGGGCAGCCTCCGGCAGACGTCTGTGAATTTCGCTCGGGCGCATTGCCACTCCTGAACGCAATTCATCAAGGATGCATGACTTCCATTTTGACTCTATCAGGCTCATAGTCAGCCTCAGCGGACAATCGAGGTCAACCGGAATTTTCTTTTCGTATGCCATCGTAAAAGTTCTTTATTTAAATTTCGCTGCAAAGTTAGTCAATATTGCTGATAATCAGGATACAGAATAAATTTTCCATACCTGAATAATTATTCAGTACTTGATATCCGCTTATTATCATCATACCTTTGCGGTCATTAAACCCCGATACATAAAGTTATGAGAGACAAAATCAAGGAATATGAGGCGGTAGCCAAGGCCGCTGAAAATTTCGTCAGGAGCGTGGCCGAGGGCAACAGCTCCTATGCAAAGCAACTGTTTACCGACGACGCAGTGCTCTTTGGCATACTCGACGGAGTGCTGGAGCATGGCTCCATAGAGCAGTTTTACCATAATGTAGACACCGTAGGAGCCGGGGACGATTTCAAGGCCCGCATCGATGTCATAGCCGTAGAGGAAACCGTGGCTGTCGTAAGGGTCCTTGAAGAGGGCTGGGGCGGTCGCATTGACTTTACTGACTTCCTGCTTATGCTGAAACTCAACGGCGAGTGGAAATGCGTGGCCAAGGCCTACAACCAGAATTCCGACACCGTAAAGGAATGATGACGGTAGCCGTCATCGCGGAGCGATCCTTAAGGCGTGGCAGCATCTCCCGGTAGAGGCTGCCACGTCGGATAAATCCTGACGGTGATGAGGCGCGGCTTGATGAGCTGTCAGGAGCGTAGGGAGGTCTGGGATTGGCTTCTGCGGATGAAGAAGATCATGGTGAGGATGGAGAGGGCAGTGAGGATTGTGCCGTAGATGGAGGCGGTGGCCGGTGTGCCGGTCCGGGCGAGGGCAATTCCGCCTACGGTAGCTCCGATGGCGTTGCCCAGGTTGAAGGCTATCTGCACTGCGGCTCCGCCCATGAGCTCTCCGCCGGGGGAGTATTTGAGCAGGAGGAGCTGCATCGGTGACGACAGGGCGAAGAGACATCCTGTGGCAATGAGGACCGATGCGGCGCTGAGGAGCATGCTCGAGGATTCAAAGTAGATGGAGAGGAGGGCGGCTGTCATGATTACCGCCACGGCGAGGGCAATGCGCTGAGGGGAAAACCTGTCGGAAAGGACGCCGGCGACATAGTTGCCGACACACATCGATGCTCCGACGAAAATCATCAGCACGGGGATATATTGCTGCTGCAGCCCGGCTTTTCCCATAATCGGTGTGACATAGGAATACATGGCGAAGCACCCTCCCTGGCAGAGGATGGTGAAAAGGATGAGGATCCAGGGCGCCGGGCTCTTGAGGAAGCGGAATTCGCCCGCTATGTCGGTCCGTGGCAGGCCTCCCACGCTCCTGACGAGGAAGATAAACATAAGCATGGTGGCGAAAGCCCAGGCGGCGTTGAAGAAGAAAATCCATCGCCAGTTGAGAGTGTTGGCGATGAAACTTCCGAGGGGTATGCCCAGGAGATTGGCCGTGGTCATGCCGAGGGTCATCAGCGACACGGCCGTTGTCTTCCTGTCAGGCATAAGCCGGCTTGCTACAATGGAGCCGGTGCCGAAAAATGATCCGTGAGACAGACCCGAAACGAACCGGCTGAAGAGGCCCATCCCGAAAGAGGGGCTGAGGGCAAACATGACATTGCCAAGGGCGAGAACGGCCATCAGGAGGACGAGGATCTTCCGCAGGTCCCAGTTGCGCAGGAAGATGGCGCATAGAGGGGCCCCGACACACACTCCGATGGCATAGATGGAGATGAGCCGGCCGGCAGCAGGGACAGTGGTGTGGAACGTGGCGGCCAGGTCAGGCAGTATGCTCATCATGACATATTCCGTCATGCCGAGGGCAAAGGTGCCGAAAGCCAGTGTAAGGATTCCTTTCTTCATGGTGTCATACGATAAGGGGGAGAATCATGCCGGCAAGGATGAGCAGGATACTGCCGACGGCATAGGTCACGGTGTAGCTCATGGCGGGGAGGGTGCTGTCGAGGGTGTCCTGGATGGCCCCGAGAGCCGCCACGGCATTGCGGCTGCCGGCCACGCATCCTAAAGCGATGGCCGGATTGAACTTAAACAACCAGGCGGCGATAAGGGTGGCCAGAATAAGGGGCACGGAGGTGCAGACAATGCCGACCAGAAAGAATTCGAGCCCTACGGCCTTTAACCCGGAGATGAAGGTCGGGCCTGCTCCCAGCCCCACTACCGCAATAAAGAGATTGAGGCCCACATTGTTCATAAACCAGACCACGGAGCGTGGAATCTGACCGAAAGTGGGACGCTTGTTTCTGAGCCAGCCGAGCAATAACCCTGAGATTATGGCTCCTCCGCTGGTGCTAAGCGAGAAGGGGATGCCGTCGTAATGGACGGTGAGGGCGCCGACGAGGCAACCGATGGCGATGCCGAGGCCGATGAAGGTTACGTCAGACTCTTCGGTGGGGCGGTCGGAGAAGCCTATTTCGGCAACGGCGTCGGCCACGTCCTGAGGCAGTCCGACCAGAGTTATGACATCGCCTTTTTCGAGCCTCGTGCGTGCTCTGACGGGGATGGAGATGTCATTGCGCATGATCTTTCTCACCATTACGCCATGCATGTATTCGCGGGTGCGGAGCTCGGCCAATGTCGTACCTATGGCACCGGGCCGCGCAACAGTCACGGGCAGATTTTCGGCTGTGAAATTAAGGAGCTCATGGTCTGTGACCTCCGTGCCGATCCATCCGGCGTCGTCGATAATCGTCTCGCGGCGTCCGCTAAGGACGATGATATCGCCCTTGCGCACCTTGAGCCCGGGCTGGGGATCGGCTATCTCGCCGCTCAGGCGCAGGCGCTCGATAAAATGGCGGAGGCCGAGAGCGCTGATATGACGGTCAATCTCCTCTACAGTCCGTGGACGTGAAAAATAGTCTGACTCAGCGCGGTAGGCGCGAAAAGATATGGGGCGATTGGCGACGAAGGTGCCCGGATCGGCCACGATGTCGCCCGTGTCCATCTCGGCCTCGAGCTGCGCCGTCTGCTCTTTCACCTTGGTAAGGCCGCCTATCAGCCGGGGGCCGAGATTGGCGATGATCCATGCCGAGCCTATTGTGCCGAAGACATAACACACTGCGTAGCAGGCGGGGATGATGCTCAGGAATTGATCTGTCTGCTCCTCGGGCAATCCCAGCGACATGATCGTACTTGACCCTACGCCAATGACTGCCGACGAGGCTTGTGAGCCTGCGAAGAGCCCTATGGCCTGACCTTTGTTGTAGCCCATGACGATGCTGACCACGGCAACGGTGGCTATGCAGAGCACCACCTCGATGCCGGCAAACCCTATCTGCTTGAGGCCGTCGCCTTTGAGCGACCGGAAAAACTGCGGCCCGACAGAATAGCCGATAGCGAAGAGAAACATCATGAACGCCACTGACTTGAGGGTCTCTGACACGGGGATGTCCATCTGGCCGATGACAACGCCCACAATCAGAGTGGCGGTGACCGGGCCGAGCGAGAAACCCTTGATTTTCAGCCCTCCGATCCAGAATCCCAGACCGATTGTCAAGAAAATCGGTATTACCGGATTATCGCGGCAAATGTCAGCTAATATCTCGTAGAGCATCATGTTGAATGAAAAAAGCAGAGCCGGAGCATATTCAGGCTGCAAAGATAAGCATATTTTTTTGTCTGTAGCAACTCCGGCGCTTCCGTCAGCGCCTCAGATCTCAATGATCTCCGCGGGCCACCATCATTGATCATACCCTGACGACGCCTCTCTCCACGGGGGAGGAAAACGACGAGGCGCCCCGGGGAGGGCGCCTCGCGATAAGGGATGAAAATGTCTGTGGGGAGGGATCAGCGGGCGATTATCTTGCGGCCGCGATTGGAGATATAGAGGTTGCCGGGGCGCAGATCCGAGGCGGGGCGGCCATAGATGTCATAGAATGTTTCCTGCGGGGCTTCGCCGGTGGCCGGGGCGATTTCGTCGATGCCGGTGACGGTGGCTCCGCTTACGTTGTCGGGCGCGATGAGCCAGAGCGATGCGTCGGCAGTGGCGGTCCAGGGCACTACGCGATTATTGTCGGTGGCCAGATGGAGGCTGTTGTTGGGGCCGCCGGGGGTGGTGCAGATCAGGGCTGTCTTGCCGTTGGCGTCGGTGGTGTAGCGGTAGACGGCCGCTCCGGCGGTGGTCTCCGTGGTGGCTGTGCGCGACTCGTTGGCGCCTGTTGCCACTACATAACGTCCGGTCTTGACATGCTTGATGAAAAATTCGTCCAGCTCAGCGGCGCTGCGCCCTGAAGCGGAGGCGGCTTCGAAGGTCCAGTCGCAGGCGTCGGAATATTTGTTGATGCCGGCGAGCTGATTTTGGGCGTCGAGGGTCATGTAATAGGTCTTGCCATCGCCTCTTGAGGAGTTGAGGATAGTATATACCGGGCCTTCAGTGATGCCGATGATGTCGCGGCATCCGGTCAGGAGCAGGTCGATCTGTCGGAGAAGGTCGTGGGAGCGGGTCTGATAATATTCATTGATGAGGGCCTTGACCTGCTCGAGAGAGGTGCCGGCGAGCTGACCTACATATTTCGACCCGGCAGCGAGGATTTCGTCAAACTGGACCTTGCGCTTGTTGAAGATGGGATCGTAGCCCTCCACGAGCGACTTCGAGATGGCGCCGTCGGGGTCGGGGGTGTATTCATACTTGCCTCCGGTAATCTCGGCGAGGTTAAATTTGCGGAATACGCCTGAGAGCGGGCCCCAGGTGTTTTCTTCATAGAGGAAGGCGATGTTGCCGTCGGGCATCTGCGCCATGGTGGAGTAGACGGAGCCTATCGACGATACCTGGAGGCGGCCCTCCCAGTTCTCGCCCAGCAGGGCAGGGGTGTTGAAGGTCTCGGGGCCGGCTATCTTCTTATAGGCGATGCTCACCTTCTCGCGGGAGCCGCTGAAGGGGATCGATTGCAGGAGGACATAACACTTGTTGCCCGTGGCTTTCTCTACGGCGGGGACCATAAGGGGCTCGCCGTTGCAGGCGTTGATAAACTGGCCGAGGATATTGCGGTTGGCATAGTTGTCCCAGGTGCCGTAGCCTTTTTCCACATCAGTGAAGGTGAAGATATTATAGTTGCGGTTGCCGCCGTGGCCTCGTGCGATGATAGCCACGGAGCCGTCGGGGAGTTCCTCACACTTGGGCTCGTCGGCGTTGGAATTAACGGCGGGCGATGTCGGGTCGTGGCCCAGAAGCTCCCAAGTGCGGCCGAAGTCGTCGGAGTAGATCACATAGTTGAGGGTTGACCCGCTATTACCGTTGAGCTGGGTGGAGAGAGCGGCATAGAGTCGCCAGTATTTGCCCACCTTCACGTGGCGGCTCTGATGGATCTTGCCCGAGCCGATAAACATGCCGTCGATGCCCTCCCCATTATATGCGCCGGCAAGGAGCTTGCCATAGACGAGCTCGGTGAGGTCAAAGTCGGCGGGGGTCCAGGTGTCGCCGCCGTCGGCTGAATACCAGCGGGCAATCTCCTGACGATACTTGCCGGGATAGCGGGAGCCCCAGAAGCCCCAACCGCTCTCGGGACGTCCGGCGCAGCTCATGACCAGTATCTCCTGGCTCTCGCGGTCGGCCACGGCGCAGGGGTCGGAGAAGGAGTTGTCGCGGATGGAGGTGGGATCCTGCAGGCGCTCGCCGTGCTTGGCCCATGAAACGGGGGTGCCGGAGGCATCACACATATATGCGGGGTGGGTCCAGGTCTCACCGCCATCGTCGGAGTAGGTGAAGTGGAGGTCGGTGTCGGAGCTTGCGGAGATGTCGGAGTTGTTTTTGCGATAGTCGATAAAGGAGATGATGCGGCCCTCGTGGGCGCCCTTGCCTACGACGGCAATAGCGGGGATGCGATATACGACATTGTAAGGCGCATCGCCGGTCTGGGGGAAGATGACGGGAGCTTTGAGGAACTCAGGCTTCAGGGGCGCGTTTTCGCGGGAATAGAAGAGGAAGGTAGAGCCCTGGTCTTTACCGCCGGTCCAGAAGGAGAGGATGTTTTGGTTGGCGTTGTTGTTGATGGTGTTTGAGGCATTGCCGTGCTGACTGATGAAGAAGCCGGTCTTGCCGGAGATCTTGTCGGAGGGAGTGATGTCCCAGGTGTAGGAATAAGCGGCATCTCCGGGGGCCTTGAGGATGGCATAGGAGTCCTTGCCGTTGCCGGTCATCTGAACGGGCGAGGCGAGCACCATGCCGGGGCCGGCAGCCTTGTTGTAGATGGTATAGCCGGTGGAGGCGCTCCCGGTGATGCACCATAGCTGCGAGTCGGTCCAGCCGAGGGTCTCTCCGCCGAGGGTTATGCGGTCAGAGCCGGCGGCGTAGGGGATGGAGAGGCCGGCATTGCCCAGCGTCAGGAGATACCATTTGGTGTCGGGGGCAAACTGCCCTCCGGAGAGGGTGGAGACGGCCCACTGCTCGGGCGAGCCTCCGACGGTGGGTTTCTCGGGGACGGAGGGCTCTACAGGGGCCACGGGGGCGTCGCCGGAGATGGGCGAAGCGGTGATTTCACACTTGATGAGCTCGGCGCCTTTATTGGCTTTGGCCACGGTGAAGGTGGCGGGAGTGCCTTCGGCGAAGTCGGCCTCGATGGTCTGCTCTGTAGCCGAGGGGGTGATGGTCTTGCTGCCCATGGTCACGTCGATGGTGCCGTTGGAGTCGAGGTCTTTGACCACGAGCTTCACGTGGCTTACGAAGTGGGAGGAGCCGGCCTCGATGGTGTAGACGCAGCTGTTTGCCGTCCCGGCATAGGTGGCGATATGCCCGTTGGAGGCTTTCATGTTGTTGGCCTGGCCTCCCGAAGTGATTGTAAACTGGGGGTCGGTGGCCGTGGAGGTCCATTTCCAGGCAAATGACGAGCCGTTTTTCGACGTGAAGCTGCCATTGGCAATCTGGGCGTCGATGGTCACATCATTGCTCTGAGCGGTCGGCCCGGCTATCAGGGGCTCTGAGTGGGATTGGCCCGCAGTGGCGATGATGGTGGCCGGAATAGCCGCTATAATGGCGGCAATAAAGGCCGAGGGGAGAATAGTGTAGATTTTTTTCATGGACTGGATTTTGAGGTATTTTCGGTGCAAAGATAATGAAAAATTTGATAAGGGAAAGGGAAATAAGGGAGTCAGCGGGGGGGGAAGAACAAGAGAGGCGCCCCGGTGAGGAGCGCCTCTCGATATCAGGCTTTAATCATCATCAGCGGGCGATGAACTTGCGGCCGCGGTTGGTGATATAGATGTTGCCGGGGCGGAGGAGGCCTTCGACGCGGCGGCCGTAGATGTCATAGACGGTCTCGGCGGCAGATGCGTCGGGGGTGGATGTCACATCGTTGATCACCTCGCCGATGCCGGTCACGGTGGCTGCGTCGATGTCTTCGGGAGCGATATACCACTTGCTGTGCTCATTGGAGGCATCCCATGCTACCACAGCGTTGTGGCCGGCGATGTGGAGGGAGTTGTGGGGGCCCGAGGGGTTGAGACAGGTCAGTGAGGCGAGGCCCTCTTTGCTGACGGCATAGGTATAAACGCCGGCATCGTCCATGTTGCCTACGACGGCGAGCTCAGCATTGTCGGCTCCTGTGGGAGCGAAATACTTGCCGGTCGCAACGTCCTGGATGAAGAAGTTGGTGAGGTCTTCAGAGCCGCGGCTTGCGGGATCGGAGGCGAGGAACTTGAAGCTGCCTGCCCGAGCGGTGTCGTCGGTGGTCTTCACGGTATTGCCGTCGACATAGAAGAAGCGCTCGGAGCCGGGGTTGCGGCTGGTATTGGAGATCTTGGAGATGCCGAGGTCAACGACGGCGATCACCTGCTGCGGGCCGTTGAGCATCTTGTCGATTTCGGCAAGGGTGCTCTCGCTGCGGGTCTGATAATAGGAGTAGATGAGGTTCTTGAGGTCGGTGAGGAACTCAGGAGCGAAGTTGCCTACATACTTTGACTCGAGCGTGAGATAAGTGTCGAGCTTTGCCTTGAGGGCGTTGAAGGCCTGAGAGGGATCGGCGGCTTCATTGACATGGCGGTAGCGGCCGGCAGTGATCTTCGAGAGGGAGAGCTTGCGGAACATCTCTGTATAGGTCTGTCCCCAGGTGTCTTCCTCGTAGATGAAGGCTATGTTGCCGTCGAGCATCTGAGCCATAGTGGAGTAGGCCGAGCTCTTGTAGGATACGCGGTAGCGGCCTTCCCAGTTTTCTGCTATAGCGGTGGGGTTACTGTAGGTCTCGGGGCCGTCAAGCTTCTTGTAGACGATGGAAACGTCGGAGCGGTTGCCGTTCCAGGGCACTGACTGGAGGAGCACCCAACATTCCTTGCCGGTAGAGTTGTCGATGGCGGGGACCATAAGGGGCTCGCCGTTGCAGGCGTTGATGTTCTGGCCCAGGAGGTTGCGGTTGACGTGGGTGCCCCATTCGCCTTCGCCCTTCTCGACGTTGGTAAACTTGAAGATGTTCCAGTTGCGGTTACCGCCGTTGCCGCGGGCAGCGAGGAGCACTGAGCCGTCGGGGAGCTCTTCGGTCTTGGGCTCGTCGCCGTTGCTCATCACGGGAGCCTTGTCAACGTCGCCCAAGAGCTTCCAGTTCTCGCCGAAGTCGTCGGAGTAGAAGACATAGTTGCGGGTGCCGGAGACCTTGGCGTTGCGCACCGAGATGGCGTGATAGAGACGATAATAGTCGCCTACCTTCACATAGCGGCTCTGATGGATCTTGCCCGAGCCCCAGAACATACCGTCGATGCCGTCGCCGTTGTAGGCGTCTTTGAGGAGCACGGCGTGGATCTGGCGGGTAACGTCATAGTCAGGCTCGGTCCAGGTGTCGCCGCCGTCGTAGGAGAACCATCGGGCCACCTCGGTCGGATTTTCGGGATACTGGCCGGAGAAGAAACCGGCGGTGCCGGCGGGGCTCATGAGGATGATGCGTCCGCTCTCGCGGTCGGCAGCCACGCAGGGGTCGGAGAAGGAGTTGTCGCGGCGGTCGGTCGGATCGATGAGGCTTACACCGTTGCGGGCCAGCGACACGGGCTTGCCGTTGGAGTCGCGGAGCCAGTCGGGGTGTTTCCACATCACGCCGCCGTCGTCGGAGTAAGTATAGTGCTGGTCAATGTTGGAAGAGGGGCTGATATCGCCGGTGCCGCTCTTGCGGTAGTCGGAGAAGGCGATGATACGGCCCGCATGCTCGCCTCCGCCTACGACTGCGATGGCGGGGATGCGGTAGCAGACGTTGTAGGGAGCCTCACCGGTGCGGGGGAAGATAGCGGGGGCCTGGAGATATTCGGCCGTCTGAGGGATGTTTTCGGGGGGATAGAAGAGGAATGAGGAGCCATTGTCGGCGCCGGCGGTCCAGAAGGCGAGGATGCCGTTGCGGTTGTTGAGCTTGTTGGAGCTTACACCGTGCTGACCGATGAAGAAGGAAGTCTTGCCGAGGCGGTTGGCCGGAGTGATGTCCCAGGTGTAGAAGTAGGCATCATCGCCGGGAGCCTTGAGGATGGCATAGGAGTCGCCGCCATTGGTGCCCTTCATCTCCTTGGGAGCTGCGAGCATCATGCCGGGGCCGGCTGCCTTATTATATATGGTGTAGCCGGTGGAGGCGTCGCCGGTGACACACCACTGCTGGTTGTGATCCTTGGCCGATGCCGATGAGAGGTTGATGCGGTCAGCGCCTTCAACGTGTGGCAGGCCGCTCTCGGCAGCGGAGAGGGTCATTACATACCACTTGGTGTCGGCAGCAAACTGGCCGGCGGGAGCGGCGGAGGTCTCAAACTCCACGGGGTCGCCGCCGCCTACAAAAGTGGGCTTCTCGGGAGTGCCGGGGTCTTCTTCCTGAGATGCGTTGGGGTCGGGCTTGACGGTGATCTTGATGTTGCGGAGCTCTACGCCCTTATTATTCTCGTTGATGGTGAAGGAGAAGGCGGGAGCATTGAGGCCGGTGGCAGAGAGGGTCTGGTCATTGGCGGTGCCGGTGTAGGTCTTTCCGCCAAACTCGATGGTGGAGGGGTTGGAGCCGTGAGTGCGGTAATCCATCTTGACGGCGGTGATCAGGAAGCCGTTGGGGACGGTAAATGACCATGAGAGGGAAGTGCCGCCGGAATAGATCTCGAAGTTGTCGGTGGTGATCGACGAGGCATTGTTCTTACCGTTGCTCTGGAGAGTGATCACGGGGTTGGTGTTGGTCGAGGTGAAGGAGGCGCAGAGGGTCTTTCCGGCATTGGAGCCGACGGTCTGGGTCTTGGCGCGTTCAAACGACAGCTCGGTCTCCTCGGTGATGGGCTCTGCGGGAGCGGGATCATCGGGGGTGGGATTGGCGCCGCTCTTGCTCTTGACGGAGACGGTGAAGTTGCGGAGCTCTACGCCATTATTGCCCTCGTTGATGGTAAAGGAGATCTGGTTGGAGGAGTTGCCCGAAACGGTCACGGCCTGGTCGGTCGAGGAGCCGGTATAGGTCTTGCCGCCGGCGATGAGCGTCGATTCGCCACTGTGGTTGCGGTAGTTGAAAGAGATGCCTTCGAGGATAAACTCGTCGGGGACAGATACGTTGTAGCTGTTTTGGCCAACTTTGCCGGCGTGGAGGAGGAAGTAGTCCTTGACGCGCTTGTCGATATTGTTGTCGTTGGAAGCGCACTGGATGGTGACCACGGGATTGGTCTTCGACAGGAGGGTGCGGCAGTAGTTGGCCGACGAGAGATTGCCTTCCTGCTCCTGGCAGTCTGAGCGGACAATCTCAAAGGTGTTGCCCGAGAGCTCGCCTGAGCTTGAGCCGCCTGCGATGGAGAGCTTGATGCTCTTGACCGAGAGCGACTTCTGGGAGCCCTTGGTGTCAAAGTCAAATGATGCTACGGGGGAGTCCCAGGAATAAGAGAGGGTGTGCTCGGCTGCATCTGAGGTGGTGGTCTTCTCGTTGTCAGACCCGGAGGGGAGCACGAGGGTCGGGGTGCCCTGGGCGGTGGAGGTCATCGTAAACTCGGCCTTGGTGATCTTGGCGTCGCCGCCGAGAGCTAAGGTAAACTGGCCGCACATGAGGAGGGCGTTGCCGTCGGCTGCCAGCTGCTGCTTGCCGTTGGCGCCTGTGCCCTTGAGGGTGATGGTCACGGGAGTGCCGTCGACGGTAGCTGTCCAGGTGCGGGGCATTGAGGTGCCCTGGTTGGCGTTGCCGCCGTCAAAGGTGCCTGCGCCGGCATTGTTGATGACCAGAGAGCCTGCTGAAGGGGAGGGGTTGGAGCCCGAGAGATATGATGTGAGGGTGATGGTCAGTTCATTGACCTGGACATTGTGGTTGTTGCCTTTGAGGGAGAACACTGCGGGGGTGTTTCGGTCAAAGTCAGCTTCGATGGTCTTCTCGGAGGTGGTAGTGGTGATGCTCTTGCCGCCCATGGTGATTTCCACGTTCTGGCCGTTGGTGTCAATGACCGACAGCTTGACGTGAGAAACGTAATATGTGCCGTCGGTGGTGATGGTGAAGTTGGAAGCCTGAGTCTGGCCCGAAGCTATGACAAACTTATTGTTGACAGCCGACATATTGCTTGCAGCACCTCCCGACGGGTTGGTCGACTTGATGAGGATCTGGGGGTTGGAGCGGTTGGAAGTCCAGGTGTGGTGCCACGATCCGGAGCCGCCTGAGAGTGAGCCGGTGGTCAGGCCGGCGTCTACAGTGACGCTCGGAGCTGAGGGGCCGACTGTTTTCTCGGATACGACGGTTACCTCAAAGGTGGTGAACTTGATGCCCTTGTTAGGACCGTCAAGGACAAAGTTGACGTTCTGGCCCTGGCTGTAGCTGATCTCTACGGTCTGGTCCTGCGACGATGCCGTGTAGGTCTTTCCGCCTATAGTGAGGGTGGCCTGGCCGCCTGAGTCGAAGTCTCTGAAGACCATCTTGACCTTAGAGATATAAGCGGGTTTCTCGGTGGCGATGGTGAAGGTCTTGCCGGGGCCCGAAGTGCCTACATAGGCCACGAGATAGCCGTTGTCGTCCTTCATGTTGTTTACGGTGCCGTTGCCCGCCATGATGCTGACCACGGGAGTGGTGTTTGACTCCCATGTGCCGTGGAAGTTGGATCCGTTGATCCACTTGCCGTTGGCCATATTGACGTTGACGGTCTGGGTAACTATCACGGTGGAGCTCGACCCGCCGGAGCCGATCTCGCCTGTGTAGCTCAGACGGATTTTCTTTACGAGCAGGCGGTTGGAGCCGGAAATCTCGAAGGTAAACGAGTTGACAGCCTCGTCAAAGGAATATGAAACGACCTTTTCAGAGCCGTCGGAGGGGGCCGTCACGGAGTTGGCTGTGGAGGGGAACTTAATGGCGGGGGTGCCGTGGTTTGTCGAGGCAAATGTTATCTCGGCTCTTGTAAACCGGGCATTGTTGGGGGCGGTGACGGTAAAGATACCGTTCATCAGAAACGCGTTACCTTCGCCAAGGGCAAACTGCTGCTCGTGGAGAGTGGTGACGCCGGTCAGGGCTATGGTCAGGCCATCGGTGTTGCGCCATGTGCGGGGCACATTGGTGCCTACCGTGTTGGTGCCGCCGATAAACATACCTTTGGCGCCATTGGTCACCTCATAGTCCTGAGTCGGGGTGATGTCGTCGGCATTGATCGCCATGGGGAGGAAGGCCGCCAGGGCAATCAACAGCGTCGACAGGGCTATAAAGATTTTTTTCATGATAGATATTAAGGATTGATTTTTTTGATTCGGGATCGGAAGGCTTCAGGCCTTGGGGCAGGGGCTATATGCCCCGCGCTCAGGGGCAGCCCGCGGTCGGGAAGATGCTGTCAGGGCTCAGGAGAGTGGGCTCTCTGCGGCCCGGGCATCAGTAGCCGGTATAGGTGTGGGGGGTCAGGCGGCGGAGCTCCTCTTTGACGGAGAGGCTCACGTCGAGAGTGTCGATGAAGGCTGAGATGCTCTCGGCGGTGACTCCGGTGTTGACGCGCGTCAGGGCCTTGAGGGTCTCGTAGGGGTTGGGATAGCCCTCGCGGCGGAGGATGGTCTGGATGCCCTCGGCCACCACGCTCCACATCCGGTCGAGGTCGGCATCGATGGCCTCCTGATTGAGGATGAGCTTGTTGAGGCCCTTGAGGGTCGAGGAGGTGGCGATGAGGATATGGGCCAGGGGCACTCCGATGTTGCGGATCACGGTGGAGTCGGTAAGGTCGCGCTGAAGGCGGCTCACGGGCAGCTTGGATGCCAGATGGGCCAGGAGGGCGTTGGCGATGCCGAGGTTGCCCTCGGAGTTTTCAAAGTCGATGGGGTTGACCTTGTGGGGCATAGCCGATGAACCGACTTCGCCGGCCTTGATGCGCTGCTTGAAGTAGTCCATCGAGATATATTGCCAGATGTCGCGGTCGAGGTCGATGAGGATGGTGGAGATGCGCTCGAGGCCCTGGAAGATGGCGGCAAAATTGTCGTAGTTGGAGATCTGGGTGGTCCATTCCTCACGCTCTATGCCGAGACTCCCCGAGAGAAATTCGGCGGCAAAGGCGCGCCAGTCGATGCCGGGGAAGGCGGCCAGATGGGCGTTGAAATTGCCGGTTGCGCCGCCAAACTTGCCGCTGACAGGCACCTTCTTAAGGGCGGCCAGCTGGGTGGAGAGCCTATAGGCAAACACCTTGAGCTCCTTGCCCAGGCGGGTAGGGGAGGCGGGCTGCCCGTGGGTCTTGGCGAGCATGGGGATGCTCCACCAGAGCTGGGCCTTGTCGTTGAGGAAGGTAATGATCTCCTCGATTGCAGGGTAGATCACCTGCGAGAGAGCCTCGCCGAGGCTCATGGGGACGGCCGTGTTGTTGATGTCCTGGCTCGTCAGGCCAAAGTGGATAAACTCTTTGGTGGAGGCGATGCCGAGGGCGTCAAACTGCTCCTTGAGGAAATATTCTACAGCCTTGACATCATGGTTGGTCACTGACTCAATCTCCTTGATGCGGGCCGCGTCGGCCTCGGAGAAATTGCGGTAGATATCGCGGAGCTTCTCGCGGGTGGCCTCCGAGACCGAAGCAAGGGCCGGCAGAGGGATGTTGCAGAGAGCTATGAAATATTCCACTTCCACGCGCACGCGATAGCGGATAAGGGCAAATTCGGAAAAATACTCGGCAAGCGCCTCGCACTTAGAGCGATAGCGCCCGTCGACAGGAGAGATAGCCGTAAGCGGCGAGAGCTGCATCTGTGTCATTGGTCGGTGATTGGTCATATGAGTCACAAAGTTAATGATTTTTCGGGACATCCGCCAAATTTTCAGTAGGATTTTTTGCTGTCTGATCTCCATTGATGATGTCAGAGCCAAAAAAGGAGTGGTATGATGGCCGTGACTGAAACTTTTTCGCTACATTTGTAGGTTGAAAGCGGGGGCCACTACCTGACGGGCCCCCTCCCACCATTTGCTTATGGATGTCAAACGACTCTTTCTGCTCGACGCCTATGCCCTGATTTACAGGGCATACTACGCTATGATGCGCTCTCCGAGGGTCACCTCGAGGGGGCTCAATACCTCGGCAATCTTCGGCTTTGTCAACACTCTGGAGGAGGTGGTCCGCAAGGAGCAGCCATCCCATCTGGCAGTGTGCTTCGACCCGCCCCACGGCAAGACATTCCGCCACGACGCCTATCCCGAATATAAAGCCCAGCGCGAGAAGCAGCCCGAGGATATCACTTTAGCCTTGCCCTATATCAAGCGCATCCTCGAGGCGATGAAGATACCGATGATCGAGCGCGAAGGCTATGAAGCCGATGATGTGATAGGCACTCTGGCACGCGAGGCCGAGCGGAGCGGTTTCATCACCTATATGATGACCCCCGACAAAGACTATGCCCAGCTCGTGACCGACCGCATCATGCAATATAGGCCGGCCCTCCACGGCGAGGGCTTCGAGATACGCGGGCCACGCGAGGTGTGTGAGCGCTTCGAGGTCCCCGCCCCCGACTATGTAGTTGATCTCCTCGCTCTTGAAGGTGATGCATCAGACAATATCCCCGGTTGCCCCGGAGTAGGGAAAAAGACCGCCGTGAAGCTCATTGCCGACTATGGCCACGTGGAGGATATCATTGCCCGCGCCGCCGAGATCAAGGGTAAGCTCGGGGAGAAGGTGGCAGCCAACGCCGCCCAGATAGAGTTTTCAAAATATCTCGCAACGATAAAGACCGACGTGCCCTCGCTCGAGGGGTTTGATCTCGATAGCCTCATCCGCCGCGAGCCCGATAAGCCGGAGCTCATCAAGGTATATGAGGAGCTGGAGTTCAGGCAGTTTATCCGGCGCCTCACTCCATCGGCCGAGACGGCGAAGACCCCGCCCGCGCCCCCGGCTGCCGATTTCTCCGGTATGGGGAGCCTCTTTGACCTCCCCGCCGAGACCATCCCGGCGCCGGACCCCACCTTGACCGTGGCCGCTCAGCCCGAGGAGGTTGCCGAGGCGTGTGCCCGGGCCGCCCGGGCCCCCTTCTGCGGCATCACCTTCATTGCCCCCGGGCCCGATGCCATGAGCGCCACCCTGCGGGGGATTGCCCTCGCTCCGGCCGATGGCTCCGACTCCCCGGTGACCATCATCACCCTCCCCGCCGAGGGGGAGGAGCGCGCTGCCATCCTCGCCCCCGTCAGAGCTCTCCTCGGCAACAGAGATGTCGCCCTGGTGGCCCACGACTTCAAGCGCTCCATCGTCATAGCCCTGCGCGAGGGGATGGAGGTGGAAGCCTGCATCGACGACACCGCCCTGGCCCACTATCTCCTTGAGCCTGAGATGAAACACACCCCCGCCTTCGTCGCAGGCAAATATCTCGGGAGCAACATCATCGACGACCCTGACCCATTGACAGAAGCGGGCGCGGCGAGCCTCGCATTGCTCGCCGTGGAGCTTCGCCCCATCCTCAGGCAAAAGATAGAGGAGGCCGGGCTGACGAAGCTCCTCGATGAGGTGGAGCTGCCGCTTGAGAAGGTGCTCGCCCGGATGGAATTTAACGGAGTGAGAATTGACTCCGCCGAGCTCCATCGCCTCTCGGAGCAATATGGCAAGCGCTTGCGCGAGATGGAGGAGGAGGTCTATCTGCTGGCCGGGACACGCTTCAACATAGCCAGCCCGGCGCAGGTGGGCGAGGTGCTCTTCGAGCATCTCAAAATAGATGTCAAGGCCAAGAAGACCAAGACCGGCGCCTACTCCACCACAGAGGAAATCCTGGCCAAATATGCGGGCGACTGGCCCGTGGTGGCCCTCATCCTCAAGATACGCGCCCTGAGGAAGCTCATCTCCACATATCTCAACGCACTCCCGGCCCTGGTCAATCCCGCCACCGGTAAGATCCATACCACCTATAACCAGACCGTTACGGCCACCGGGCGCATATCCTCGACCAATCCCAACCTCCAGAACATCCCTGTGCGCAGCGACGATGGCCGCGAGATACGGCGCGCCTTCATCCCCGACCCCGGCGACCTCTTCATGAGCGCCGACTATTCACAGATCGAACTGCGCCTGATGGCCGACCTCTCGGCCGACCCCGATATGACAGCCGCCTTTCAGGCCGGTGCCGACATCCATCGCGCCACCGCCGCAAAGATCTATCATGTGGCCCTTGACGATGTGACCGACACGATGCGACGCAACGCCAAGACCGCCAATTTCGGTATCATCTACGGCATCTCGGCCTTCGGCCTGGCGGAGCGCCTGAGCATCCCCCGTGCCGAGGCCAAGATGCTCATCGACGGCTATTTCAAGACCTATCCCCACATTGCCGACTATATCGGCAATGCCATCAAGGAAGCGCGGACGACCGGATATGTCACCACCATCATGGGGCGGCGACGCTATCTGGCCGACATCAACTCGCGCAACGCCACAGTCCGCGCCTTTGCCGAGCGCAACGCCGTCAACGCCCCCATCCAGGGGTCGGCCGCCGACATCATCAAGCTCGCTATGGTGCGCATCGCCGCCAAGATGGCTGAGCGCGGCATGAAGTCGACGATGATAATGCAGGTCCACGACGAATTGATCTTCAACGTCAAGCCCTCGGAGATGGCCGACCTTCAGGCCCTCGTGGTAGGCGAGATGGCAGGTGCCTACAGCGGGCGCGTGGCTCTCGAAGTGGCTGCCGGAGTGGCCTCCAACTGGCTTGAAGCACATTGACCCGCCCCTGTCCGGAGACAAACACCTTGCGACAAACCGCCTTGCGGCAAACCCCATAATTCCTAATTCATCATTTCTAATCCTTAATTGCGCTTTGCGCTTATGCGTCCATCTTTCGGTCAAATATTATTCAAATACGGCGTCCCCCTCGCTATTTCAGTGGGGCTCTGCTGGCTCCTCTTTCGCGACATCGACATTGCGGAGATGTGGACCATCATCACCACTCAGTGTGACTTCTCCTGGATTCTCCTCGCCCTGGCCTTCTCGGTCCTGAGCCATATCATCAGGGCGGCCCGGTGGGGCATCCAGCTCGCAGCTCTCGACATCAGGCCGGGCCTCTTCCCCCTGACACTCTCCATCTTCGGCACGTATGCCGTCAATCTCGTCCTCCCCCGTCTAGGCGAGCTCTGGCGCACCGGATGGATCGCCCAGCGCCAGAAGGCCCCCTTTACCACCGTCTTCGGCTCGATGGTGGCCGACCGCCTGGCCGACACCGTCACGGTGGCTCTCATCACGGCCGCGACATTCTTAATCGCCCGCCATCAGCTGACGGAATATCTGAGCACCAACACTGCTGCCTACGACTCCATCATGGGCCTGCTGTCATCCCCCTGGCTTTGGGGTGCCATAGTGGCCGCCTGTGCTCTGGTTGCCCTTATCTTCCTGCGCTTCCCCGACAACCCTCTTCTGGTCAAGATAAAAGGATTTGTCAAAGGGCTCTGGGAGGGCTTTGCCGTCATCGCCTCGATGAAGGGCAAAGGCCGCTGGCTCATCCTCACTGTGGCGCTGTGGGGATGCTACTTCCTGCAACTCTATCTGGCTTTCTTCGCCTTCCCGGCCACCACCGCCGTGGTCCGCGACTACGGCATCGTGGCCCCGCTGGTGTGTTTCGTCTTATCCTCAATCTCCATGGGAGTGCCTTCCAATGGGGGCATAGGCCCCTGGCAGTGGGCCATCATCTTTGGCCTGAGCATGTTTGCAGGGGGCATCCCCGAGCTCACAGAGAGCTATGCCACCACCTTTGCCAACCTCGTCATGGGCTGCCAGACCCTCCTGCTCATCCTCTTAGGCATCTTCACCTTCGTTTCCATTGCCCTCATGCGGCGCCAGTCTTCACCATCCAATGAAAAACAGGCCGATATTTGACTTTGACGAAGAGCGCCCCGACTTCTTTGTCGAGGCCGACACGACCGACAATCCTGATGCCACCCCCGAGGCGGGTCAGACACTGTCGTTTGGCGACGAGGGCCCGAAGGATGAGCCACGCCCTAAGCGCCGCCGCTGGCGCCGCTTCCTGACATGGCTGATTGTCATCTGCATCGTAGCCCTCGGCCTTACCATCTACCTGCGCTATTACAACCCCTATGTCACCGACTCCCGCATATCGGGCTATATCACGAAGGTGGAGCGGCGGGGCATCATCTTCAAGACCTATGAGGCCGAGGTGATCTCAGAGGCTGCCCTGACCGACACGACGCGGCTCTACTCCGAGAGGCTCACCATGAGCATCCCCTCCGGGGAGCTCGCCGCTAAACTACAGACCTATCAGGGGAGCGGGCAGCGGGTGACCCTCACTACAGAGCGCTTCTGGGGCATGCTCCCCTGGCGCGGAGAATCCACCACCGTCATCACCGACGTAGAGACCCCCTCTGACCCGATTATCAAAATACTGCAATAATAAGGTCCAAAATCCGTTAACAGGATATATGACACATACATCTCAGGGCGTATTGAGCCCCTTCGCAAGCCCTCTTTACGTGATGCCCAAGCCGGTAGGCTCGGCCTGCAATATGGCTTGCAAATATTGCTATTACCTCGAGAAAAAGAAATATTATCGCGACGCCGGCCCACGCCAGGTGATGAGCGACGAGACCCTCGAGGAGTTTATCCGACAGTATATCGGCGCCACCACCACCCCCGAAGTCAACTTCACATGGCATGGCGGCGAGGCCCTGATGCGGCCGATAGAGTTTTACCGCCGGGCTTTCGAGCTGCAGAAGCGATATGGCGCCGGACGTCTCATTGTCAACTGTTTCCAGACCAACGGTACCCTGCTTACACCCGAATGGGCCCGCTTCTTCAAGGAAAACAACTGTCTCGTAGGGGTGTCGATCGATGGCCCGAAGGAGATCCACGATGAGTTTCGCCGCCTGAAAGGGGGCGGTCCGTCGTGGCGCAAGGTCATGGCCGGCATCGACATCCTTCGCGACGAGGGTGTGGAATGGAACGCCATGGCCGTGGTCAACGATTATGTGGCTGACTATCCTGATGAATTTTATGGCTTCTTCAAGGATATTGACTGCCGCTTCATCCAGTTTACCCCCATTGTGGAACGCGTGTCGGAGGCCGACCGCGGCCTGTGCTCAGTGGCCATGAAAGGCGACCTCACCGACTTCTCGGTAACTCCCGAGCAGTGGGGGGCCTTCCTCTGCCGGCTGTTTGACCTCTGGGCGGGATATGACGTGGGCCACACTTTTGTCCAGATTTTCGATGCCACACTCTCCAATACGGTAGGTGTACTCCCCGGCATATGCACTCTGGCCCCGCGTTGCGGCCACGCCGCCGCGATGGAATGGAACGGCGACCTCTACTCATGCGACCACTTCGTCTTCCCGGAATATCGCCTCGGCAATATCCACCAGAAGACCATAGCCGCCATGATGGGGAGCGACCGACAGAAAGCTTTCGGAGCTGCGAAATATGACTCCCTGCCCCGTCAGTGCCTTGATTGCAAATGGCTTAATCTCTGCAACGGCGAGTGCCCCAAAAATCGCTTTGCCCTCACTCCCGATGGAGAGCCCGGCCTGAACTATCTCTGCGCCGGTTACCGGCAGTTTTTTGCCCATTCCGCACCCTATATGGAGTGGATGAAAGGCGCCCTCGAGCGAAAGGAGGCTCCCGCCGGAGTGATGGACACTCCCCTTGGCGAAGAGGCCCGCGCCCGCGCCGCAATCCCGTTCAAGCCCGTCTGAGCACTGCGGTTCCCTGATGTGTCAGTGTGCCATGCGCTTGAGCAGGGAGTAGGAGGGGACTATGCCGAGCTGACCGGCATGGGACAGGTCGGCAGTCCCGGCCTGGGCGTTGCCCAGGCGGAAGTAGACGTAGCCCCGGTTGTAATAGGCCTCGCCGAGCTCGGGGGCGAGCTCAATGGCGCGGGAAAACGCTGACAGAGCCGAAGTGAAATTGCCCTCGCGCGCCAATATCACGCCCTTGTTGTAATGGGCGATGGCGAGAGCGGGGGATAATTCTATTACCCGGTCGAGATCGTTGATAGCCTCGCGGGCGGCCGCCGCTGCAAGGCGCTCGCGCGTTGACGGGGCTATTTCGGAGGATGCGGAGCCGGAGGGCAGGTCGCTCTCGGCTTCGCGCAGGCGCGCTATGGCCCGCATGAAATATGCGAGGGTGAAATCGGGCGAGAGACTTGCGGCCTCCGAGAAGTCGGCTATGGCGCGGGTGTAGTCGCGGACGGTCATGTAGTCCATCCCCCGGCCAAAGAAGTCGATGGCGCGGTGCGGGTGAGTCGCTATATAGGAGTTGTAATACTGGATGCTCTCAAAATGACGGCGTATGTCGGCCGGGTCGGTCAGGGGGCTTTCGTGGTTGGTCACCTGGAGGAGGAAGCGGAGGATGCGGGTGTTGTTGACCTCCTCGGCCTCCTTCATATAGTTTCCCGAAGGCTTGAGCTCCGTGGGGGATGAGTAGTAGGTGGCAACGAAGAGCGGCTCGAGGTCGACCCGCTCGTCATTGTCCTGGACGCGGCCACGGATGGTGGTGCGCCCGCTCTGGGCAGTGGCGGCTCCTGCTCCTACAGCCAGGTTGGAGGCATCGCCCGAAGTGTCGATGGTAATGAGGGTGGTGAAGCGTCCGGCCACGGCATCGGAGTTCTCGGGGTCGAAGTCGAGGAAAAGCTCTTCGGGCGACGAAGGCGCCGGCTTCTCGCCCGATGGAGATTGTGAGTCGCCGTCAGCATCCTTCCTGCCGGCATTGGCTTTGCGGGCCAGGGCGAGGGAGCGGTCATAGTCGGCCCGGGCGCCCCGGTCGTTCATGGCCTGGCGTATCTCGAAGCGGAGAAGATAGGCGGCGGCCATTGTCGGGAACTGATTGACGATTGTCTCGGCATCGGCCAGCGCCTCCTTGAGGAAACCGCGCTCGCGGTTGACCAGAGCACGATTGTAGATGGCCTTATAATCGCGGCCACCCGTGAGGGAAATGACGCGGTCGAGGTCGGCGGCGGCGCGGTCGAGATCGGCCACCTCGGTGCGGAGCAGCGCGCGGTTGTAATAGGCTGCCGTATTGGCTGGGTCGAGCTGCAGGGCATAGTCAAAGTCGCTCATGGCACCATAATAGTCGTCGAGCTCATGGCGGAGGAAGGCGCGATTGACAAAGAAATCGCTGCGGCGCGGCTCGAGGCGTATCACCTCATCCATATCGGCCAGAGCAGACTGATACCCCTCCTTGCCGCTTTTTATAGCCATATTGGCCCGCAGAAGGAGTCCGTTGATATTGAAGCGATTGATGGAGAGGGCATGGTCAATATTCTCTCGGGCGCCGACAGTATCACCCTTCTCAAGGAGCAGATGGGCATAGCCCAGATAACCGCGTTCATAGCCCGGCGCCATGTCAAAGAGCTGCTTGAAAGTCACTTCGGCCGAGTCGATGAGCCCGGCCTCCTGCTGGGCCACAGCCAGATTGAAAAGCACTCCCTTATTGACCGGCATCATGTCGAGCACCCGGCGATAGTCGGCGATGGCGGCGCGGGGATTGCCCGTGGCCTGCCGCGCCACTCCCCGGAGCTCATAGGCGTCGGTGATGAAAGGGTTGCGGTCGATGGCGAGAGTGGCGTCAGCTATGGCCCCCCGCATATCGTCGAGCGAATATTTGGCTATGGCACGGTAGAAATAGGGCTGGGCAAGCCCCGGCCGAGCCTCGATGGCCTGATTGAAATATTGTATGGAGAGCACATAATCCTCAAAATAGAGAGCGTTACGGCCTACGCGTATCACCTGGTCGACGTTGATCTGGGCCACGGCGGTCGCGGCGGCGTATATGGCGGCAAGGAGCAGGCAGAATTGACGGACTTTGGTCACAGGGCAAGAAAAGCTTGGTGCGGAATAATTATTCCGCAAAAATAATTCTTAATCCTCAGTTATTTTCCCAATGATATGATAAATTATGTAAAAAATATTACCTTTGCACCGGATACCACAACGCAGAGGTCCGGTAGCGGGCTTTGCGGGTGGGTATAAATAACAGTGGGGATCTGATCTCCACACTTGACATAAAGTGCGTTTACTCGACGCTCATTCTTGACAGTTAGAAACTTCGCAACTTTCTTAGGTTAGTCAGGATTGAAGCAAACAGTAGATGGCTTATGGATATGTATACCCGGTCACCATATCATGGGAATGATATGGCCTGATCTTTATTACATATGCTGCGTGAGACCTCTGCGTGTTTGCTCGTTCAACTAACCGGGCAATGCGAAGGCCTCTAACTGTGGAACGGGCAACAGGTTTGGCTCTCACGCACTCATTTTATCACCATTATTCAGCCGCATGGAGAGCTTGGTGGCCCTATCTTTTTCATATGAACGATTCAACTTAACCATCCTGCACAGCTCCATCTCAACGGTCCGGCTTATTTCTTCTGAAAATTATCTGTAGCTTTACGACGGGCCGTCAGACCGGAGGATCATGTTGCTTTGATTTCAATATGATTGTTATGAAAGGCTTCCTCCGGCCGAAGTATCTACACCCCAATCCATTCACTTATTACTTATGATACTATCACTACTCAGACACATCACTCAATGGCCCGGGAGATATATCACAGCTCTCCTTGCCTGCTTATCCATTTCCTTTTCCTCGAAGGCCGACGTGATGATAGGAGATCTTCTTTATAGCTTAGATGAAAGCAATAAGACCGCCGTTGTCACTTATGCTTTTGAGATAAATGGTCCGTTGACCATACCCTCGAAAATCACTGATATGAATGTCTCATATACCGTGGTCGCAATCAAAGAATACTGCTTTTACGAGCAGACGGGCATGACCTCGGTCTCAATCCCCAATACGGTCAAATCTATCGGGCATGGCGCTTTCTCCAATTGTAGCGGACTGACTTCCGTGAGTATTCCTTCGTCAGTCACCAGCCTGGGTGAGCACGCCTTTTCGGAATGCCACAGCTTGGCCTCCGTAAGCATCGGAGCTAATCTTACCGAGATTGCCGATTATACATTCTCTTGGTGTGAAAATCTTACCTCCGTAAATATTCCCGCAACTGTTAAGTCAATAGGTGAAGGTGCGTTTGCCGAGTGCATTAACCTAAAGACAATAAAGATGCCATCATCCGTCTCATCCATAGGTAATTATGCATTCTTAGGTTGTTCAAGTCTTGTTAGTGTGGAGATCCCCTCAGGTGTCACTAATATCGGTAAGTTTGCATTCGCAGAATGTAGTTCTTTGACAGCCATAGATATTCCCAAGTCCCTGACACAGATTAGCACCGCTACTTTTCAGGAGTGCAGCTCCCTGACTTCTATTGAGATCCCTGAAAACGTCACTGTCATAGGCCAGCAGGCATTCTGGGGGTGCGGCTCCATTACGTCTGTCACACTTCCCAATTCCGTAACCGTCATTGAGGGGTCAGCATTTAGCAGTTGCAAGGGCCTTACCTCGATAGATATCCCTTCATCAGTCAGTTTAATCGGCGACAATGCTTTTAGTCAAACCGGACTGACATCGGTAACTATTCCCGAGTCAGCGACATTCCTTAATGGTGCTTTCAGCTTCTGCTTTGAACTTAAATCAGTAGAGTTGCCCTCTTCGCTCTCAGAAATCCCGCCCTATGCATTCTTCTGCTGCGATAGCTTAACAATGATATCGCTTCCGGCCAATGTCACATCTATCGGTGAATGGGCTTTCGGCCATTGCTTCTCCTTGCCCGAGATTAATGTCCCGGATGGGGTGACGGAAATAGGCGCCGGGGCTTTCTATAATTGTCCCGGTTTGGAGATAGTAAGAATTGGAAACATCGAAAACTGGGCCCGTGTCAATATGGGCAATGAATATTCCAATCCCATCATCTTTGCACATCAATTCTTTGAGGGCGATAATGAAGAGCCTGTAAGACATCTCAATCTGAATTTGGGAGAGGAGGCTGTCGGAGCTTTCACCTTCTATAACTCCTCCAACCTTGAGACCGTAAAGGTCAAAGGGTCGGCTATCGGGCAACAGGCCTTCTACGGATGTAGCAATGTAAGACAAATCTTCCTTGATGTCGACAGCCTCTCGGCTGCAACATTCTATGACAATGCCAACCTGGAAGCTATCTACTGCCCCCGCGAGATACCACCCGTATTCATTGAGCTTCCTGAGGTGGAAGAGCCTGAGGAAGAGCCTGAAGAACCGGAGGCGGAAGGGATCCAGTCAACCATCAGGGCGGCCATCAGTGCAATGCTTCCTGCCGCTCACACCAGCGAAGCTCCCTATTCGGAGGCTGACAGTGTGTTCAGCAAATATGACGGTGTGACACTTTATGTCCCTGCCGGCTCAGAGAGCCTTTACCGGTCAACAAGTTCTTTCTGGGGTCTCTTCTCAGAGATAGAGTCGAGCGATTTCACCGGTATTGATAACATCTTTGCCCCCGATCACACAACAGCAATAAGGGAAATCCCCATCGGGGCAGATAATGCCTGCTTGCCTCTGAGCGTATATGACCTCAACGGCCGAAAAATATCCAATGACCTTGACGGCCTCGCTCCGGGCCTTTATATCGTCCGTCAGGGTATGTCTGTGAGGAAGATAGCCATTCGCTGACATCCTTGTCCTTGTAGCCTGACCGACAGTTTCTGACCGTCGGAATAATCACGCAACATAACTTGTAGCCACAGGTATAGCCGTCAACGGTTACTCCTGTGGCTATTGTTATATGGCAGATAACACCCCGGTTTAATCTGCGGGGGTCAAAATAATCAGCCAAAAATTTTGATTAAGGCGGGGAAAATCTTATCTTTGCGAAAACAATCCTCCCTCACGACAGCAACTCTATGGTTAAGAACG
>CAZAUV010000013.1:0-27966 GCA_964488335.1 uncultured Bacteroides sp. | reverse complement strand
AAGATGGTCGGGGGTGATGTTGCGTATCACGGCCACATTGGCCTTAAACTCATACATATTCCCGAGCTGAAACGACGACAGCTCTATCACATAGACATCATGCTTCTCGCGGGCAACCTGGAGGGCAAGGCTGCGCCCTACATTGCCTGCCAAGCCCACGTTGAGGCCCGCGCGGGAGAGGATGTGATAGGTCAGGAGGGTCGTGGTGGTCTTCCCGTTTGACCCGGTGATACACACCATCTTGGCATCGGTGTAGCGGCCCGCAAACTCTATCTCGGAGATGATGGGGATGGAGCGCTCGGCGATGGCCTTCACCACAGGGAGGGTCGGGGCGATACCGGGGCTCTTGACCACCTCGTCGGCAGCCAATATGCGCTCCATGGTGTGGCGCCCCTGCTCATACTCAATCCCCTCGGCATCGAGGAGCGCGGCATATTTGGGGGCGATGGTACCGAAGTCGGAGAGAAACACCTCCATCCCCTTCTCTTTGCCGAGGATGGCGGCCCCTACTCCGCTCTCGCCGCCGCCGAGGACCACGAGGCGGCGCGTATCGTTGTGTCTGTCGTTGTTCATTATATATTATCGGAGAGAGGATATTATCTAACTTTAAGGGTCACAAAGGTCAGTCCGGCAAGCAGGATGCCTACGATCCAGAAGCGGGCCACTATCTTAGGCTCGGCCAATGCCTGAAGGGGGCGCTGGATAAGGGCCTCGATGCCGGCGTTGCCCGGTTTCTGGAAATGGTGATGCAGGGGGGTCATCTTGAAGATGCGCCGCCCGGTGCCGGAGCTCCGCTTGGTGTATTTGAAATAAGCCACCTGGGCCACTACCGACAGATCTTCAAAGAAGAAGATTGCGCAGAGCAGGGGGATGAGCAGCTCCTTGCGGATGAGGATGGCCATCACGGCTATCAGGCCGCCTATCATCAGCGACCCGGTGTCGCCCATGAAGACCTGGGCCGGATAGGTATTGTACCACATAAACCCGATGAGGGCGCCGGAGAAGGCTCCGGCAAACACCACCAGCTCCTCCGAGCCCGGGATATACATGATGTTGAGATATGTGGCATAGATCATGCTCGAGCCGAGATAGGCCATGGCGGCGAGCGACGCCACGATGATGGTAGACACTCCCGAGCAGAGCCCGTCGAGGCCGTCGGTGAGGTTGGCGCCGTTGCTCGTGGCGGTGATGGCGCAGATGGTGATGATGATGAAGAGTATCCATCCGCCTATGGTGGCACCGGAGCCGAGCCACGATGTCAGCCAGGTATAGTCAAAGTTGTTGTTTTTGACGAAGGGTATGGTGGTCTGCGGGGTCTTCTGCTCGGGAGCATAGACTGTCTGCTCCACTATGTCGGTGGGCCCGTCGGCGATGGTCAGCTCCGTGGTTGCATCGTCGCTGACGATATTCTGGCGCATCACGATATCGGGCGAGAGATACATCGTGAGCCCCACTACTATCCCGAGGCCTACCTGACCGATGATCTTGAACTTGCCCTTCATGCCGTCTTTATTGTGGCGCTTGAGCTTAAGGTAGTCGTCGGCAAAGCCGAGGGAGCCGAGCCACACCGTTGCAAAAATCATCAGAAGCATATAGACGCTCGTAAGATTGCCCACGAGGAGCACCGGCAACAGAGTGGCCAGGATGATGATCACACCTCCCATGGTGGGGGTGCCGGTCTTCTTGAGCTGACCCTCGAGGCCGAGGTCGCGGACAATCTCGCCCACCTGCATCAGCTGGAGGCGGTCGATGATGCGGCGGCCGGCAACTGTGGCGATAAGCAGGGCCAGGAAGAAGGCCATCCCTGAGCGGAAGGTTATGTAGGTCATCAGGCGGGCGCCGGGGATGCCGCTGTCTTGAAGATGTTGGAATATATGATAAAGCACCTTACAGCTGGGTTAGATGTTAGATTTCAGATGTTAGATTTCAGATGTTAGATGATAGATTTCAGATGTTAGATTGAGAGGGTCGAGAGGGCGTCGGTTATCACCTCGCGGTCGTCGAAATGATGCTTTACGCCATGGACCTCCTGATAATCTTCGTGGCCCTTGCCGGCAATGAGGATCACGTCGCCCGGCTCGGCCATCCTGGCGGCTGCCTCGATAGCTTCGCGACGGTCGGTGATGGAGGTAGCCATAGGGCGATAGTCGTCGGTCAGGCCGGCCTCCATATCGCGGATTATCTCTTCGGGCACTTCGTCGCGGGGATTGTCGGAGGTGAGGATAAGGCGGTCGCTCAGGCGCGCAGCCTCGGCAGCCATGATGGGGCGCTTGCCCTTGTCGCGGTTGCCTCCGGCGCCGACAACGGTGATGATGCGGCCGCGGGAGCCCACAACATCGCGTATGGCCGAGAGGACATTGACCACGGCATCGGGCGTATGGGCATAGTCGACGATGCCGGTCACGCCGCCCCGGGGCGACCTGAAGGTCTGGAAGCGGCCTGCCACTGGGACGAGGCGGCTCATATCCACGAGGGTCTTCTCATCGTCGAGCCCTCCGACGAGCAGACAGGCTCCATAGACGGCTGTGAGGTTATAGGCGTTGAAGCGGCCGGTGAAGAGGGTCACCACCTCATGGCCGTTGAGGCTCAGGAGGGTGCCGTCGAGGCGGCTCTCTATGATGCGGCATGTGAAGTCGGCCTGAGACCGCAGCGAATAGGTCATGCGGCGGGCACGGGTGTTTTGTATCATCACCTCGCCCACCTTGTCGTCGATGTTGGTCAGGGCAAAAGCCGAGGGGGGCAGGAGGTCAAAGAAGCTCTGCTTGGCCTTGAGATAGGCGTCGAAGGTCTTATGATAGTCGAGATGGTCGCGGGTGAGGTTGGTGAAGATGCCTCCGGCAAATGTCAGGCCGGCGATGCGGTGCTGATGGGCGGCATGGGAGCTCACCTCCATGGATGCATAGGAGCATCCGGCCACCACCATGCGGTGGAGCAGCTCGTTGATGGTCAGGGGATCGGGGGTGGTCTGATTGGTCGGGACGGCCTCATCGTCGATATAGTTGCAGACGGTCGAGAGCAGGCCGGCCTTGAAGCCCTGGAGGCGCGCCATCTCATAGATAAGGGTGGCGGTGGTGGTCTTGCCGTTGGTGCCGGTCACGCCCACGAGGCGGAGCTTGCGCGAGGGGTTGCCCCACCATTGCGAGGCGAGGAAGCCGAGGGCCACCGCCGAGTTGGATACGCGGATATAGGTGACGGTCGACTCCAGACGCTCCGGCAGCTCCTCGCAGACGATGGCGGCGGCGCCGGCCAGGGTCACCAGAGGGATAAACTTATGGGCATCGACATTGACGCCGCGGACGGCCACGAAGAGGTCGCCGCGGGCCACGAGGCGCGAGTCAGACTGAAGGGCGTGGATAGGCTTGTCTTCTACGCCTATGATTTCCTCGACGGTGATGGCTGAGATGAGTTCGGCAAGGGAGCGCATATATTATATGGTATAAGGGATGGGTTACGGGATGGTCAGTGAGGTGATTATTCTTTGAGGGAGAGCGACACGGCGGCGCCGCGGGCTGAGGCTGTGCCCGGCTTGGGGTTCTGGGCCACTACATAGCCGGTGCCCCCGAAGGCCACATTGTAGCCCCGGCGCTCGAGGACGGCGATGGCTTCGCGCAGGCCGAGGCCGCGGACATCAGGCACCTTGCCCGCCTCGGTCTCTGCCGGGGCGGTCATCACCCGATGGCTTCCCCCTAAGGGGACGGAGCGCGTGATGGTCTTGTCGCGCCCGGGAGTGGCGGTGGCATAGAGTGTCGGGCGATTGTCGGCCGATGCACCCCCCTCGGCGCGATAGTCTGAGGAATTGCCGAGCATACCGCGCGAATAAAGTTTCAGGGCTACGTTTTTGAGCACTTCGCCCGAGGTGGAGGCGGCTCCGAAGGCGTTTTCGCGGGGATTGCAGGTCAGGACTATGCAGGAATATTTCGGATTGTCGGCGGGGAAAAATCCGCAGAAGGCCAAGCGCTTGCGACTATCGTAGCCGC
The DNA here is from genome assembly GCA_964488335.1 of uncultured Bacteroides sp. Lineage (GTDB taxonomy): Bacteria > Bacteroidota > Bacteroidia > Bacteroidales > Muribaculaceae > Paramuribaculum. The sequence goes on along the minus strand of CAZAUV010000013.1, from coordinate 23,989 downwards.
CTGTCTCCGACACCATGTAACACGTGCCGGTCTTGCCTGCTATGCGCACCTTGTCGTTTTGGAGCCGGCGGGCTGTGCCATGCTCGCCCCACACCACCTGCGAAAGCATCGATCGCATCGTGGCGGCTGTCTGCTCGGAGCAAATGCGGTCGCGGACATATGTCACGGGGAAGATGGAGTCAAACCCTTCGTTGCTCCTCAAGCCGCCGACGAGGCGCGGGCGGACGAAGCGACCGCCGTTGGCTATGGCATTGTAGATCGAGAGAGTATAGAGGGGCGGTATCTCGGTGGCGTAGCCAAAACACTGGCGCGAGAGGGTCAGGCGGCCGCCGCGGTTGTCGGGCACGGAGTCGAAGCGGGGCACACGCTCGCCGCTGATGCCGGTATGAAACGGCTCGAGGAAGCCGAGGCTCTTGACGCGCGAATAAAATTCGCCGGGGCGGTCGTTGTAGCGCCGCGCTATGATTTTGGTCATGCCGATGTTTGACGACCGCTCGATGACCTCGGCCACGGTCATCGAGGCCACGGGGTGGGAGTCGGAGATGGGGCGCCCGCCGGCATAGGCAAAGCCGCCGCCGGTGGTGATCACTTCGTGGGGGCGGACCACGCCATCTTCGATGGCTATCATCATCGAGAGGGTCTTTATGACGGAGCCGGGCTCAAAACCGAGGACTGCACGGTTGACACCCTCGATATATTGCCCTACATCGCTCCGCTGGAGGTTGGAGATGGCTTTGATGTCGCCCGTGGCCACTTCCATCAGCACGGCCACACCCCAGTCGGCATTAGTCCAGGTAAGGATGTCGTTGAGCTCATTCTCCACGATGTCCTGCATCTTGATGTCGATGGTGGTGATGATATTCTGGCCGGCCACGGCGGGGGTGTCGGTCCAGTTGACGATGCCTCTTGTAAGGGGTATCTTCTTGGCAATGCCGGGAGTGCCGTAGAGAAGCGAGTCGAGGGCATCCTCCAGGCCTGAGCGTCCGTGGATTTCGGGGTCGTCAGATGTCTGGCCCACCATGCCTATGCTTCGCCGGGCCATTGATCCGTAGGGGTTGACGCGCCTGAGCGTCGACTCCACTGTCAGGCCGGTCCGGTTGTTGTTGCGTATCTTGAAGAAGGGAAGGGTCTTGAGCTGCATCAGGTCGGTATAGCTGATGTTGCGCAGCAGGGTGTAGGCGCGGGGGCGCTTTGACTTTTCCTTATCGAGCGGGGCCAGCAGGTGGGAGCGCCATTCCTTGGCGGTCTTGCGGGGGAAGTAGTGGGCAAGGGAGTCGGCGATGGTGTCGATCTGGAGGAGGAGTGTCTGCTCGGCGAAGCGCTCGGCGCGGTAGTCCATCCTGACGGTATAAAACCTCAGGTTGGTAGCCAGGACGGAGCCGTCGGTGGCGAGGATGTCGCCCCGCTCGGGGTTGATGACGGTGGTCTTCGAGAGCTCCTCGTTGGCCTTGGCATTCCACTTATCGGCCGAGATGATCGTAGTGTCGATGAGCTTCCACACCACTAAGGAGCAGAAGAGCACTATCAAGACCGATATGAGGGCGTATCGAAGGAGGATTTTCCTGCGGTTGCTGTCTTTGGAGCTTTTACCGGATGCCATGGGGTGAGGAGTTGCTGAGGATTATAGTGGAGGATTTATTGATCGATAGAGATTTTGTAAGGGGGCTGCTCGCTGACGCGGAGGTTAAGACCGATAGAGTCGATCAGATGCTGCATCTCGCTCTCGCGGATGCGGCTCATGTAGATCGAGCGCTCGCGGATGCGCTCGGTCTTGATGATCTCAAGCTCGCGGTTGAGGGCGGCAATCTCCTCCATCTTGGTCTGGGTGTTGTATTTGTTGGTGATATACATCATTATGATGGCCAGGCCGGTGAAGACCACCAGCCAGTAGCGGCGGAAGAAGTCGAGGCTCAGCAGCTGCCCGTGGAGCAGGCGGCTGATGATGGAGAAATGTGGCTGGGTTGACTTCTTTGCGGCCATTATCGTGATGATGTCGTTGCGATGATTGAATGGATACTCAGTGGGATTACAGTTTCTCGGCCACCCGGAGCTTTGCGCTCCTCGACCGCGGGTTGGCCTCCACCTCGGCCTCGGAGGGGACGATAGGCTTGGAGCCCCCGACTGCGCGCAGTGGAGCATCGGTGCGGCCAAAGAGGTCGGTCTCGCGCCGGCCGTCGAGGCGCCCGGTCTTGATGAGGTTCTTGACCATGCGGTCTTCGAGGGAGTGGTAGGTGATGATGGCCAGGCGTCCGCCGGGGCGGAGGGCTCTGACGGCGGCGAGGAGAAATTGCTCAAGCGCCTCCATCTCGCCGTTGACGCTGATGCGCAGGGCCTGGAAGAGCTGGGCCAGCTCCTTGCGACGGGCCTTGGGATTGATCAGGGGATCGGCTATCTCCACGAGGCGCTCCACGGTGGCAACGGGCTCTTTGGCCCGCGCCCCGGTGATTGCCTCGGCCAGCCGGCGGGCACGCGGCAGCTCGCCGTAGAGGGTCAGGATGCGGGTCAGCTCGTCGAGGTCGATCTCGGCGAGGAGGTCGGCGGCTGTCTGCCGGGCGCGGCGGTTCATGCGCATATCGAGAGGACCCTCGAAGCGGAAGGAGAAGCCTCGCGCTGGGTCGTCGAAGTGGTGAAACGACACTCCGAGGTCGGCCAGGATGCCGTCAACGCCCCCGTCGGGGTCAACGCCGTAGAAGCGGAGGAAGTTGGGCAAGAAGCGGAAGTTGCCGTGGACCATCGTCAGCCTCGGGTCGGCCGGAGCGCGCTCTATCGCCTCCTCGTCCTGATCAAAGGCTATCAGGCGGCCTCCGGGGCCGAGACGGTCGAGGATGGCGCGCGAATGGCCCCCGCCGCCATATGTAGCGTCGACATACACGCCATCGGGCTGCAATTCAAGGGCTTGCAGACACTCCGGCAGCAGGGCCGGTATATGATATTCTTGCTCTTTTTCCATTTGTGGCCTCGCCGGGCTGCGATAGGGAGCGGGGGCGCTTGACCTCCCCCGGCGATTAGGCCACAAAGTTACGTTTTTTAATCGGCAGTTTGCAAATGTCAACAACTCTTTTTTCCGCCCCGGGCGAAAAAAGTTATTAACATTCTCGCCCGGGGCGATTTCTACTACTTCTCCCGCCGAGGCGAGGGCAAGATTCTGGTTTGCGTTTGCAAATTAGCCGCGCTCCTTGAGCAGCTTGATGAGGGTCTCCATCCCCTTGGTGGCCACCTCGGGAATGACAGTCACATTGGACGGCACGGGCGCGGGATTGGGGTCTATGTAATAGATTGGCACTCCGGGTCTTACATATTGCATCAGCGAGGCGGCGGGATAGACGTTAAGGCTCGTCCCTATCACCACGAAGATGTCGGCCTCCGATGCCAGCCGGGCCGCCGGCTCCATCATAGGCACCGCCTCCTCAAAAAAGACAATATGGGGCCTGATCGGGTCGCCGTAAGGATCGGTGCTCGCCGGGCTCGTCTCCAGGCCGGTCTCGGCGCTGAGGGTGTAGACGCGCTCGGGGTGGGGGATGGAGCGCACTTTCATCAGTTCGCCATGGAGATGGATCACCCTCGCGGCTCCGGCGCGCTCATGGAGGTCATCGACGTTTTGCGTGATTACATAGACATCATAGTCGCTCTCCAGTCCGGCTATCGCGAGATGGGCTGCATTGGGCTGCGCTTCAATAAGTTGTCGCCGGCGGTCGTTGTAAAACCTATGTATCAGGGCCGGGTCTTTACGGAAGCCGGTGGCCGAGGCCACGGCCATCACGGGATACTGCTCCCAGAGGCCTCCGGCGTCGCGGAAGGTGGTGATGCCGCTTTCGGCGCTGATGCCCGCGCCGGTGGAGAATACGAGTTTTTTCTTGCTCATGGCTTATTGGGGTGATTTCATAAGGTTTCTCATTTGACAAAAGTAGTGATTTTTTTTGTCAGGAAGCAATTATTTCATAACTTTGCCGATATGAAACTCACCCATTTCCTTCCGGTGGCCGCGGCTCTCGCCCTGGCTGCCTGCTCTCATTCCAATTCTTGGAAGGTGGAGGGCACGGTGGAGGGCGCCGAAGCCGGCGTCCCCCTCATCCTTGAGGCCTCGGCCTCAGGGCGTTGGTATCCCCTTGACACTGTCTCCCTCCCCGCATCGGGTCGCTTCTCTTTCGCTCACGAGGCCGCCGGCTATCCCGACATATATCGCCTCCGCATGGCCGACCGCTCGCTATATTTCCCCATCGACTCCATCGAGACGGTCACCGTCAGTGCCCGCGCCGACGCTTTCGACTCCGACTATACCCTGGCCGGCTCGCCGTCGGCCGAAAGCCTCATGGCCGTTGACCGCATGATGCTCGAAGCCGCCAAAAGCCTCGGCGTAGAGGCTGCCGCCTCCGACTCGGCTTTCAAGCGCTCGCTGGCCAATACCCTCCTTGCCGACCCCTCCGGCATCGTGGCCTACTACATTATTAATAAGCGTATCGGCGGACGGCCCCTCTTTGACCCAACCAATAAGCTCGACCTGCGCATCATCGGCGCCGTGGCCAACGCCTATTCAGAGAAGCGCCCCGACGATCCCCGCACGGCCTATCTCACCCGCCTCTTCAAGCAGAATTATGCGGCCTCTGCCGTCGTGACCTACGCGTCGTCTGACACCATCACCGCTCCCGAAGTGGGCCTCCTCGACATCAATCTCTATGATGAGCAGGGCACCCTCCGCTCCCTGGCCGACGTGGCCTCCAAGGGCAATCCCGTGATACTCAACTTCACCGTCTATTCGGCCGAAGGCTCCCCGGCTCTCAATATGGCCCTCAACAAGATTTATGAGCGCTATCGCAGCCGCGGCCTCGAGATATATCAGGTGGGCTTCGACGACGATGAGTATGCCTGGCGCCAGAGCGCCCGCAATCTCCCCTGGACCACGGTCTTCAACTCTCCCACCGACGGCGCCCGCCTCCTTATGCGCTATAATGTGGGCTCACTCCCCGCTTCGTTTCTCATAGACTCCGACGGCTCCATCTCGCGCCGCATCACCGACCTCGATTCATTTACCCTCTAATATAACTGTCAAACAAACGTCACCCCCCTAAGTCTAATCACTTCTATCTTGACCTTCAGACGCTTGTCGGGCTTGAGGCCCGCTTTAAGCCAATCAATCGATCAATCTTAAATCACCAATGAAAAAACTTTTACTCTCACTCTCGGCGGCCATCATCGCCGCCCTCGCCGCCCTGGCCCTCCCCTCCCCCGAGGCCTCCGACGGCTCCGGCTCCGAGGCAACGTCCCCGGCAGCCATTCACCCCCTAGAGGGAGTGTGGTATCAATTGATTTCGAATGCAGATGCGGCTGACCGTAAAGGTCGAGCCATTGAGTTACTTACAGCCGACCATGCCCTTGTTGGCTCAAGTACTGCTGAAAAAGACCCCAAAGCTAATAGGCTCTGGACCTACAACTCTGATGTCTCAAATGACCATCAGTGGTGGCGATTTGAGAAAGGCGAAAATGGCCAATATGCCCTCGTCTGCAAAGCCCTACCGGAAGGCTCTGTAAGTCCCACGCCTACAAATGAAACTAACCAAGGACGCTGGGATTATGATGCTAACGCAAAGCATTACAACTTTATTATCGATGACGCTCTCCGTAAAAAAGCAGACGATGGTAACTCAATAATTGCTTTCAAATCTGACCAAGCATCTGGGGTTTATGTAAATGAGGCTGCTTCCGGTCAGAATTATGCTATCAACTGTTGGAGCGATGCTACCGATGGCCACGGCGGCGAATGGATTCTCGCCCCTGAGCGCTATCCCATCAACGAGGCCTACGACAAATCCACAACTAAGATTGACAACACTACCCACTCCGGCAGGTATACTTCAGGCGTGACGCTCGCATCCGATGCATGGGGAACAAGCGAAGTCACCGGCCTACAGGATGACTCCAATGACAACCTCCTGTATCACAACGTTACAGACACTCAGCTCAAAGCTGCTCCGGGAGAGACTGTCACCGCCACCATCATTTACTCTCAAGCCGGCATGGCTGGTTTTGCCTATATTGACCTCGACAACGACGGTTTCTTTATCTTTGATGCTCCCTCTTCTGACAACAAGGCCCTGAAAGAGGGTCAGGAACTCGCCGCCTATACCAACACCCGGATAGATAATAATTGGTATCACTCAGATGGTTCATCCAACACAGGTAATACCTCCGGCAATCAGGTGATGTCATTCAAAGTGCCCGAGACTCCCGGCACTTATAAGATGCGCTTCTGCACCGAATGGGCTGCTATCAATCCTCTCGGTGGAAGCGGCATAGCGAGCGATGGTGGTTCGATAATCGACATCGACCTCGTAGTCGCTGAAGCTCCCTCCGCCGGCTTCTATCCCCGCACGGTGGCTGATGATGCTCTCAACACTCGCACTCAGGATGCTTCGCAGCCCCGTTATACCAACGCGCTCACCCTCTCAAGCCCCTCTCAGGGCGCTTCTACCGTCGAAATCAATCAGCAGACCGACAATAAGATCTATCACTCGCTCATGGACGGCAACCACGGCGCTTTCATCGCTAAGGCCGGCGAGACCGTCGCCATCGAGCCTACCTGGTCGATGAACGCGATGCACTCCTATGTCTTTGTCGATCTTGACGGCAGCGGCTATTTTGAAGTCCCCGAGACTATCACCGACGGCCGGCCCAACGGCGAAATGCTCTCTTATTCTTACCTCGGCGGAACAACCAAAAACTCGGCCGGTGAGATATATGCCGGCGATGCCGCAGGCGCAACCGAGCGGCGAATCGCCCCCGCTTTCACCATCCCCGCTGAGACTCAGCCCGGCATCTATCGCCTCCGCTTCAATGTCGACTGGGCCAACAGCAATCCCGCCGGCAGGGAAAACATAGGCGGCAACGGCGGTCTCATCGCCGACATACCCCTGCTCATCGTCGACGGCAACTCAGATCCCACCGTCAACCTCACAGGCTCTGCTACAAACGGCACCGCCACCTATGAGAGCGGCAATAATCTCACCCTCACCCCCGACTACGGCTACACCGTAGGCACCCTCTCCGGCACCGCTACCATCTCCGCCACTGCCTATGGCCCTGAAGGCGAGAACCCCTCGACCCTCACCGCATCCGCGTCCTTCTCAGGCCCGACTATCCCCGCTGCCCTCCTCGTCGGCGGAGAGGTGACCATCGATGTCACCGATGCCTTTGCCCAGATCCCCGGCCACGATGGCTACACCCTTGTCTGGAACGATGAGTTTAACGATGCCGCCGGATCTCACCCCGACACTCAGTCGAAATACAAGGTCACCGCCAAGGCAACCAGCACATGGTCAAAAAACATCTCGGAGCGCCCCGAGCTCGCCGAGATGGATGGCAATGGCTCGCTCATCCTCACTGCCAAGCAGTTTGACGAGCCTTATCAGGGTATCCAGTTCAACAACCGCTGGGAGACCGGTGCGATCGAGACCTCACCCTCTTTTGCCACCAAATATGGCCGTATTGAAGCTCGCATAAAGACCAACAAAAATCCCGGCACCTTCCCCGCCTTCTGGATGATGCCGATGGTCAATCAGGCTTATGTCGTTGAAAACGGCAAGGAAGTTCTCAAAAAAGGTTGGCCTTTCGGAGGCGAAATCGATATTTTCGAGACCGTAGGCAGCGACGTAAACCACGCTTACGCAACGGTCCACGGCGTGTGGTCAAAAGCGCCTAACTACACCGGCTATTCCGGCAATAGCGCCGCCAATGTCGACCAATGGAATGTCTATGCCGTCGAATGGGACGAGAGCTCGCTCAAGTTCTATATGGGCAGCAAGCTCCTCCACACGGTAAACAAGACCGATGCCAAGCTCGAAGGCTCATGGCCTTTCGATAAGGAATTTTATATCATCCTCAATCAGAGCATCGGCGGCAATGCCAACTTCACAGCCGGCGCATGGCCCGGACTCCCCGTCGACGGCACCGTCTATCAGACCGAAGTTGACTGGGTGCGCGTCTATCAGAAGACCGACGCCCTGAAGCCCACCGTGACTTTCGTTGACGAGAATGGCAATCCTCTCGATGAGCAGCCTTCTACCATCTCAGCTGAGCCTATGCGTTTTGCCGTCGCCACCAATGTCACCGTAGCTTCTGCCACCGCCTCCTCTTCCGACCTTATTGTCACCCCCGTCGAAGGGACCAAAAATCAGTTTACGGTCGCCCTCAAAAACGGTTATATCCCTGACGGCAATGATGTGACCTTCAATGTCAATGTAGTCTATCCCGCCGGCATCGAGGCCGAGTCTGATCCCATCTCTCTCACTCCCGCCACCGTCACCGTCACATGGCCCAAGACCACTGACGACAGCGATTGCTCTATCGACCTCTCATATTATCCCTCAGGCGAAGCGGTTGTCTCCACTGCCGATGACGAGGCCCCGAATAACACTGCCACCGTTATCAAGGGAAGCACTGTCCGCGTCGACTACTCCATCCTTGCTACCAAGAGTGAGACCCACCGCATAACCTCCTACGGCCAGGCCACCAATCCTCAGACCACCATCACAAAAGACGGGCAGACTGTTGACCTCACCAAGAGCGCCGTCAATGCCATCCCCCCGAAGGCTTACCAGCTGACCGACGATGTCGAGTTTATGGCCACCACCGAATATATGCCACTCATATCCTGGGAGGCAACGGAGGGCGTCAAGATTGCCGTCACCGCCGCCAACAAGGCCGTGACCTCCGGCTCCCGCCTGCTTAAAGGCACTCAGCTCACAGCCACATTCACCCCCAACACCGACCTCCATTACCACCTCAATTCAGTCAATGGCAATCCTCTCGCCGAGAAAACCACAGCCCGAATTGAGCGCAAGATCACTGTCGGCACCGACGACATCACCCTCTCGGCCGAAACTGACCAGCATGTCCATGTGACCATTGACCAAAACAAATTCTTTACCATCGAGGCCAAGGTGGGCGATGAGGTGATCGAAGCCGACGACCTTCTCCCCTTGGACACCGAGGTAGAATTTACCGTCACCCCCGCCGAGGGTTATATGATCCTCGAGGTAAACGGCGAGCCGCTTGAGATACCTGCCACTGAGCCCGTTACCGGCACTGTCAAGGTCGAAGACTATCACGTCCATCTCTCAGCCGTCGTTGACCAGGACCACGCTACGGCCGATATATTCCCCGACAATATTCACGACGACCTCATTGCCCTCGAAGATGACCTTGAAGAGGGTGATCGGCTCGAAGACCATCCCATCCACTTCCTCCCCGCTGATGCTGAGATTGACGGTAGCCTCCACACTCTCGTCTTCCACCACAACAGCGCTTACAGCATCGTAACTCTCCCCGCTTCGCTCCATCGCGAAAACGGCAACACCACCCACGAATTTGTGGCCGTCAGCGAAAACCCGGAGATAGCAATCGGCGAAGTGACTATCGTCAAAAACGCCTGGAAGCTCCAGGTGACCCGTCTGTCAAACGCCGGCGAGACCAAGATCCATATCGTCTGGCGCGAGAAGGCTTCTGCTCAGGATGCCCGGACCTCCGCTCTCACCCTCGCGGAAGAGACCTCAGCCCTTGAGCCCGACGAGACCCCGCTCACCACTGTCCTCGTCAAGGTGATGACTCCCCCCGCCGCCACTCTCTCCGTGAGCCACGAGGTGGAGGAACTCTCCTATGACCTTAAGCGCGACGACACCATCAATCTCTCTGAGATCACCGCTATGCTCATCGACGAAGATGGCGAGTTTACCGATGAAGATGGCAATCCCGTAGCTCTGCCGCAGAACTACGCCACCATGTGGGTGAGCTCCGACCCCGCTGCCGTCGAAATAACCACCGACGAGGAGGGCAACATCATCGCCAAAGCCATCGGCACCGGCAATGCCACTCTGAAGGCCGTGGTCTATGACACCCTGACCGATAAAATCGTTGAAGAGTCGGAGCCCATCGAAGTCAAGATCCAGAGCAGCGGCGTTATCGTAGGCATCGACCGGATAAATGCCGACCTCAACTCCGGCGAAGCCACCGTCTACGACCTCTCAGGCCGTCGCATCACACGCGTCCCCGCCCCCGGCATCTACATCATCAACGGCATCAAGACCCTCGTCCGATAATCACCCGGCCAACCCCCGGTCAGATTAATATATCCGAGAGGAGAGCAGCCCCGGCCGCTCTCCTCTCTCTTTTTCGTCATTCGCGGCAAACCGCTATGAACCGCCCGACAATATAGGGTCGGGATACATTGCTACCCCCGCGACCAAATCATTCACACCGGCCGACACAGCGACCCGCGGAGCGTGTCCAGGGACTTCACCCCGGGTCCTCCAGGGGACATTAGCCCGGACGGCGGGGCCGCGACAATGCCGACGACCCTACAAGTGTCGTCATCACGGCCGCCATTTTTATTTTAACGGGAGTTAGGGCTGTCAGAGCCGGGATAATCGGGCGGCGAGGGCGGCGTCGAGGATGGTCAGAGCAGCCATGGCTTCTACAACGGGCACGGCGCGGGCCACTACACACGGGTCGTGGCGGCCACGGGCCTGAAGGATCGTAGGCTCGCCGCTGTCGGTGATGGTCTCAATCGGGCGAAGGAGGGTAGCCACAGGTTTGAAGGCCACGCGGAAATAGATGTCGGCGCCGTTGGAGATGCCCCCCTGGATGCCGCCGGAATGATTGGCGGAGAAGGAGATGGCGCCCGTTGAGGGGTCGACGACAAAGGGGTCTATCACCTCCGAGCCCCGGCTGCAGGAGCCCTCGAAGCCCATACCGTAGTCAAAGCCTTTGGCGGCGTTGATGCTCATCATAGCATAGGCCAGCCTGGCCTGGAGCTTGTCAAAAACCGGGTCGCCCCACCCTGCGGGACACCCTTTGATGACACACTCCACTGTGCCTCCTACGGTGTCACCCTCGGCCTTGACCTTCTCGATGAGGCTTATCATGCGGGCGGCAGTGGCGGGGTCGGGGCAGCGGACGGCGTTGGTGTCGATAAGAGCCGGATCATAGGCATCATAAGGGCGGTCGAGGGCAATAGTGCCCACGCTGCGGGCAAAAGCATAGACCTTCACCCCCATGGCAGCGAGCGCCTGGGCGGCAATGGCTCCTCCGGCCACTCGCGCGAGGGTCTCGCGGGCACTTGAACGGCCGCCGCCGCGATGGTCGCGAAGACCATATTTGGCCGTGTAGGTATAATCGGCGTGAGACGGGCGGAAGGTGTGGGCCATATTGCCGTAGTCGGCCGAGCGATGGTCGGCATTGCGCACCTCAAAGGCGATGGGAGTGCCGGTGGTGACCCCGTCCATCAGGCCCGAGAGGATCTCTACGCGGTCGGCCTCGGCGCGGGCAGTGGTGATGCTGCTCTGGCCGGGGCGCCGGCGGTCCATAGCCTTTTGGATAAGGTCGGGGTCGAGACGGAGGCCGGCGGGGAAGCCGTCGAGGATGCCGCCTACGGCTGTGCCGTGGCTTTCGCCGAAAGTGGTGAGTCGCAGGATGTTGCCGAAGGTGTTGTTCATAGCAGTGGGAGATCAGATGGTGTCGGTAGAGGCCACGGGAGCCAGAGTGGCCCCGGCGGCGGAAAGGAGGTCGCCGGGCGACAGCTCCATCTGGAGGCCGCGCACTCCGGCCGAGACAAAGATGGAGTCAAACTCCTCGGCCGAGGAGTCGATAAAAGTCGGGAAATGCTTCTTCATCCCGATAGGAGAGCAGCCGCCGCGGATATATCCGGTCAGCGGCAGGAGCTCTTTCATGGCAATGAGCTCAGCCTTCTTGTCGCCGGCTGCGCGAGCGGCGGCCTTGAGGTCTACCTCGCGGTTGCCGGGGACCACACAGACAAAATATCCTGTGCGCTCGCCGCGGAGGACGATGGTCTTGAACACCCGGCGGATATCCTCGCCGAGCTCCGCGGCCACATGGTCGGCCGCGAGATTGTCGGGGTCGACGGCATAAGGGATAAGACGATAGGCCACACCTGCCTTGTCGAGCAGGCGGGCGGCATTGGTCTTTTCTATCTTGGCTTTAGCCATAAGCGGGTTTCAGGCCACCATGTTGGGCACGGGGCCATATTCATTATCCGCCATCTGGCTGTCTTGACAAAACCAGACGATAAGGATGATGGCGCCTACCAGGGGGATGAATGCCAGGAGCAACCACCAGCCGCTCTTGCCGATATCGTGGAGACGACGGACGGAGAGGCCGAGACCGGGGAGGAAGAGGGCGAGGCCCACCAGACAATTGATCACCTGGCCGGCGGTCTGACCGATGAGATAAGTCACTAAAGCAACAATGATGAACATGGCGATATTGACGATGCCGCTGAAGAGGGCATACCACCAATACTCCGAGCGTGAGGCGCGGCCCGAGAAGTTGCAGTAGTTGACCGTCAGAGCGCGGTTGACAGCTTCCGAGAAGGATACTTGACGCTGAAACATAATGATATGTTATGAGGGGTGAAACGATAATTGGACACCGCAAAGATACGCAAAATTTTGCTATCGGGAAAAGAATGATTAACTTTGTCGGGCGGATTTTGACTCCGCCATCTTGTGAAGTAAATTTGTCCCCACCCCACTGCCTAATCATTCATCAATGAAGGTATTAAAATTTGGAGGTACATCGGTTGGCTCCGTCGAGTCGCTGACCTGCGTCAGAGACATCGTCGGGGGCTATCTTGCCTCCGACCCCTCCGAGCCCCTGATCGTGGTGGTCTCGGCTCTCGGAGGCATCACCGACAAGCTCATTGCCACCGCGCGCCTGGCCGCCCGGGGCTCCGACGCCTATCTCACTGAGCTTCAAGCCATCATCGACCGCCATCACAAAGTGACGACCGCCATGGTCACCGACCCGCAGGAGCAGGAAGCGGTGATGGCCGGGGTCGACTCCCTCCTCGATGAGCTCTCCAACATATATCGCGGTGTGTCGCTCATCCGCGACCTCTCGCCCCGCACCCTCGACATCATCGTCAGCTATGGCGAGCGGCTCTCGTCGACCATCATAGAGCATATCCTCCCGGGGGCTACCCTCCTCGACTCGCGCTCGTTTATCAAGACCGTCGACCAGTTTGGCAAGCATGTGCTCGACGCCGACACGACGGCCAAGGCCATCGCCGCGACATTCACCCCCGAGGTGCTCGCCCCGGGCAGGGTGGCCCTCGTCCCCGGCTTTATCGCCACAGCCTCGGCCGGCAACAACGAGATCACCAATCTCGGGCGCGGCGGCAGCGACTACACCGCCGCCATCCTCGCCGCGGCCCTCGATGCCTCGGCCCTCGAGATTTGGACCGATGTCGACGGCTTCCTCACCGCCGACCCCCGCCAGGTGCAGGGCACATATGTCATCCCCCACCTCTCTTTCATCGAGGCGATGGAGCTCTGCAACTATGGCGCCAAGGTGATCTATCCTCCGACGATCTACCCGGTGTTTCACAAGAGCATTCCCATCCTCATCAAAAACACCTTCAACGCCTCGGCCCCCGGCACACTCATCTCCGACACCCCGGCCCTCGACGCTCCCGAGGCCCCTGGCAAAGCCATCCGGGGCATCTCATCGATTAACGACACCTGCCTCATCACCGTCTCCGGCCTCGGCATGGTGGGCATCATAGGCATCAACGCCCGCATCTTCAACGCCCTGACGCGCAATGGCGTCAGCGTCTTCATGGTGAGCCAGGCCTCATCGGAAAACACCACCTCCTTTGCCGTCCGCAACAGCGACGCAGAGCGCGCCGTGACCGCCCTCGAGAATGAGTTTGCCGCCGAGCTCCAGACCGGCGAGTTCAATCCCATCCGCGTGGAGCGCAATCTGGCCACGATAGCCATCGTAGGCGAGAATATGCGCCGGCAGGCCGGAGTGGCCGGCCGCCTCTTCAACACCCTCGGCCGCAACGGCATCAACGTCAAGGCCTGCGCCCAGGGCGCCTCGGAGACCAACCTCTCCTTTGTGGTCAACCTGGCCGACGAGCGCAAGGCCCTCAACCTTATCCACGAGAGTTTTTTCCTCTCTGACACTCGCCTTCTCAACCTCTTCATAGTGGGAATTGGCAATGTCGGGTGTCACCTCATCGAGCAGATCGCCTCCCAGCAGGAGCGGCTGCTCGAGTCCAAGGCCCTCAAGATCAGGGTCGTGGGCATCGCCAATTCCCGTAAGATTTTGGTCAACCCCGAAGGCATCGACCTCAACGGCTGGCGCGAGGCCCTCGAAGCCTCGCCCATCAAAGCATCGCCCGACCTCATAGCGACCGAGGTGAGCGGCCTCAATCTCTACAACAGCGTCTTTGTCGACTGCACCTCCAGCGAGGAGATAGCCGCCCTCTACCCCTCGCTCCTCGACGGCTATGTCAATGTGGTGGCGGCCAACAAGAAGGCTGCAAGCGACAGCTATGACCGCTTCATGCTCCTCAAGGAGACCGCACGCCGCCGCGACGTGAAGTTTCTCTTCGAGACCAATGTCGGCGCCGGCCTCCCCATCATCAACACCATCGACGACCTCATCAACTCGGGCGACCGCATCATCAGGATCGAGGCTGTCCTCTCGGGCACCCTCAACTTCATCTTCAACACGATGAGCGCCTCCATTCCCCTCTCGCAAGCCATCAGGATGGCCCGCGACGAGGGCTACAGCGAGCCCGACCCCCGCGACGACCTCTCCGGCACCGACGTTATCCGCAAGATCGTGATACTCGCCCGCGAGGCCGGTTACAGAGTTGACCGCTCCGATGTCGACGCCCGCCTTTTCATCCCCGACGAGCTCTTCTCAGGACCGCTCGAAAGCTTCTATGAAGCCCTCGGGCCCCTCGACCGAGAGATGGAGAGCCTGCGGGCCGATGCCGAGAAGCGGGGCAAACGCTTCCGCTTCGTGGCCCGCATGGAGCAGGGGCGCCTCTCGGTGGGCCTCGAGGAGGTGGACGCTTCTCACCCCTTCTACCACCTCGCCGGCTCCAACAACGTGATACTCATCACCACGGAGCGCTACCACGAATATCCTATGGAAATCAAAGGCTATGGCGCCGGAGCCGAAGTGACGGCCGCCGGGGTCTTTGCCGACATAATCTCTATAGCCAACATCCGCTGATGCTCTATTACTCGACCGCCAACGACCGCTGCCGAGTGGGTCTGAACGAAACCATCCGCCGGGGCATCTGTCCCGACGGCGGTTACTTCATGCCCGAGCGCATCCCCGTCATTCCCCGCGCTTTCTTCAACAATATGGCCGATATGTCGCTCAAAGACATAGGCTATGTGGTGGCAAATACCCTCTTTGGCGACGACTTCCCCTCGGCCGACCTCAAGGCCATAGTGGCCGACGCCATCAACTTCGACACCCCCCTGCGCCCCGATCCGCAGGCGCCCGGTCTCTTTGCCCTGGAGCTCCACCACGGCCCATCGCGGTCATATAAAGACTTCGGAGCGCGCTTCATGGCCCATATCCTCCGGCGCCTCCATCGCCCCGACACCCTCCTCAACATCCTCGTGGCTACCAAAGGCGACGCGGGCCTCGCCGTGGCCAACAGCTTCTACCGGATGCCCGCCACCCGCGTCTTCATCCTATATCCCCGGGGGGCAACGGGAGCATCTCAGCTCGCCGCCTTCACTTCGCTGGGCGACAACATCATCCCCCTCGAGGTGCGCGGCTCCTTTGCCGACTGCCACAAGCTGGTGCGCGCCCTGGTGGCCGACGGTCCCTCGGCCGAGGCTCTCAACCTCTTTGCGGCCAACTCCCTCTCGGTGGTGCGCCTGCTGCCGCAGACGATCTATTTCTTCTATGCCTATGCCTGCCTCCTCCGCGCCGGTGCCGACCTCTCGAAGCTGATCATCTCAGTCCCGATGGGCAACTTAGGCAATCTTACCGCCGGCCTGATAGCCAAACGCATGGGCCTCCCCGTGAGCCGCTTTATTGCCGCCGGGGCAGCCGGCGCTCCCGACTGTCTCGGCGACTATCTCGCATCGGGCATTGAACTCCCCCGGACCGACAATCCCGGCATTCCGCCCAACTTCCTGCGCCTCCTCGAGCTCTATGGCCACTCGCCCGACCTCCTGCGCAATGACGTCGTGACCGCCTCCCTCCCCCTCCCTGCCGATGCCGGAGGCCTCTCTGCCGAGCCGGCCATTGCCCGCGAGGCACTCCTCACCATCCCTGAGGCCGGCGAGGCCACCACCCGCCTCTTCCTCGACACCACGGCGGCCTCTGCCGGGAGCGCCGCTCACCGTCAGGGACGCCACTCGGCGCGCCCCGCGGCCACCATCCCCGTCTCCGCCCCAATCCTGCGCGATTTCATCCGCTCCTACAGCCCCAAATCCTGACAATATAATCATCTGAATATGACCAGCAAACGCCAACTCAAAAAGTATTTTACCAACGTGTGCGGCGCCCTCGCCACCGAGTGTGTGATGGCTGCCGAATATGTCGACGGCATCGACATCAACGCCATGGACAACGTAATCCTCGAGATTGCCCGCCTTCAGGACCATGCCGTCAGCCGCGTCTCGATAGCCTTCGACAAGGCTCCCTCCGACTTTGAGAGCGGCCGCGCCTACACCGCTGCCCGCCGCGCCTATTTCGCCGAGGCTTTCAAGGCCCTCATCATGGAATTTGAGGAGAAGGTGGCCGCCATCGTCAAGGAGATGAACGCCCTCCTCCCCGCCGCCCAGCGCGAAGCCAATAAGGCCATAGCCCAAGCCTGATGAGCCTCGCCGGAAGCCTCTCGCGGGCCATCCTCAGGATGACGGGATGGAAGGTCACGGCCACCGTGCCCGACTATCCCAAGTGCCTCATCTGCGTGGCGCCCCACACCTCCAATCTCGACTTCATCATAGGCAAGCTCGCCTACGCGTCGATCGGGCGCAAGGCCGGTTTCCTGATGAAGAGCGCCTGGTTTGTGTTTCCCCTGGGCATCTTTTTCCGCGCCATCGGGGGAGTGCCCGTCTATCGCGGCAATAGCAGGCCGTCGCTCACCGCCCAGCTCATCGAGCGTTTCCGTCGCTCCGACCGCCTCGTCCTGGCAATCACGCCCGAGGGGACGCGCTCACTGACCACCCGCTGGCACACCGGCTTCCTCCATATAGCCCTCGAGACCGGCATACCGATAGTCCTCGGCGCCATCGACTTCGCCCGCAAGGAGGTGCTGCTCACCGACACCTTCACCCCGTCGGGCGATATCAAGGCCGACCTCCGCGCCGTAAAGGATTATTACCGGCCTTTCACCGGCTATCATCCCGAGAAGTTTTCAACCGACTGACCCGCATCCTGACCGCTATGCCTCAGACCGACCTCCTACTCGCCCTGGTGCCTCTCGACATCCGCCCCGGCCTCCCCGAGGCCAATCTTGATGCGGCCCGGGAGGTGATCGAGCGCCTCGCCGCCCGGCCCGGGGGACGCCCCGACCTGGTGGTGCTCCCCGAGATGTGCTCCACCGGCTATACCCTCGACGGCGACCTTGCCCGCCAATGGGCCGAGAGCCCCGACGGCTACTCCATGACACGCCTGCGGCAGATGGCGGCCCGTTATGACTGCGCCCTGGCCGGCTCATTGTCAATCCTCGATGAAGGAAGGCTCTTCAACCGCGCCTTCTTCATCACCCCCGGAGGCACCGCCACCTTCTACGACAAGCGCCATCTGTTTGTCCTCGGCCGCGAGCCGGAGCTCTACACCCCGGGCCATCTCCTCCCCCCGGTGATACCCTTCCGGGGCTGGAACATCATGCCCGCCATATGCTATGACCTCCGCTTCCCGGTCTGGACCCGTTGGACCCCCGCGCGCCCCTACGACCTGCTCCTCTTCCCGGCCAACTGGCCTGAGACGCGCTCATATGCCTGGCGCCAGCTCCTCATCGCCCGCGCCATCGAAAATCAGGCCTATGTGGCGGGGTGTAACCGTCTCGGACAAGACCCCTACGGCTCTTATTCGCCGGCCGACACCTTAATATATGACCAATGGGGCGCCGACGTCTCTGACCGCGCCACGGCCGGCGCCGTCGCCGCCACCCTCTCCGGAGCCGCCCTCGATCATGCCCGCAGCCGTTTCCCCAACCTGACGGCAGCCGACCCCTTTACAATCGACATAAAGTAACATTCATCACCATATCCCCAACATCTTTCTTAAAGTGAGAAAACTTGTATATCTCATTGCCGCCGCTGCCCTGACCTCGATGTCAGCCTGCAACGGCGCGAAGGAGCAGGCCCCGCAGGGCGGCGACTTCACCCTTACCGTAGCCGTGGCCGACACTGCCGCCGAAGGCCACACCGTCTACCTCACCAACTACGATACCGACCTCAAGGTCGACTCGGCCATCATCACCGAGGGCATCGCCTCCTTCGCCTCGCGCGTCGACACCGCCTATATGGGCCGCCTCTATCTCGACGGCCGCCGCATAGGCATGGTGGTCATCGAGCCCGGCACTATAACCATGGATGAGAACCGCATAGCCACCGGCACCCCGACCAACGATGCCATGATGGCCTACAACGCCGCTCAAGACTCCCTCCGCAGCGCTTATATGGCTCTCCGCGCCGACGATACCCTCGGCGACTCCGCCAAGACCGCCCGGATGGCCGCCATCGAGGCATCGGCAGCCGGGATGACCGCCGATTTCAAGGCCTCCAACGCCGGCAATCCCCTCGGGCTCTATCTCTTCATCTCCGACGCCTATGAGCTTAATCTCGCGCAGATGGACTCCGTAATTGCCGCCAATCCCGACTATGCCAATTCAGCCCGCATCCAAAGCCTCCGCAACGGCCTCATCGTCAAGGAGCAGACCTCGCCCGGCCATAAGTTTGTCGACTTCGAGATCATCAACGGCACCGACACCGCCCGCCTCTCCGACCACGTGGGCCGCGGCCACTATACCCTCGTCGACTTCTGGGCCTCATGGTGCGGCCCCTGCATCCGCGAGACCGAGACCATCAAGCGCATCTACAACGCCTATCCCGACACTACCCTCGAAGTGCTCGGAGTGGCCGTATGGGACGAGCCTGAGAATACCCGCAAGGCCATCGCCGACCATCAGCTCCCCTGGGGCCAGATCATCAACACCCAGAAGATAGCCACTGATGCTTATGGCATCCCCGCAATCCCCTGCATCATCCTCTTCGATCCCGAGGGCACCATCGTGGCCCGCGACCTCACCGGCGAAGAGCTCGAAGCCGCCGTCAAGGAGGCCCTCACCCCCGCCAACTAATTACCCTTCAGCATTGACAATCGAGGCCGGGTCCACACCCGGCCTCGATTGTCATATACCAACAATTCCCACCTATTTTCTTCTTTCAAGGCAGCATTTGGCATATAAAAAATATATGTTCAACTGATTCTCAGCACGAGAGCAAGAAAATGACAGAGACGAACTTTCAGACACCGAGCACTATTGCAGGGTCAATATTCAACTCTTTGGATATGCGGCGCCCGACTCGCATGGTAGGCTCACTCTTTCCCGACAAGAAGTCGCAGATACGCGATGGGCTTACGCCAATCTTCTTGGCAAGGGCAGCCTGAGTCAGCCCCATCTCATACATCCTCAACTTCAGGATGTCTATCAGCGATGGATTGTCTATAGGATAATAGACATCTTCATACTCCTCAACAAGAGCAGAAATAAGATAAAGTTCTATGCTATTTGGATCATCATCGGGCGTATCATCGTTGACAACTTTCAGCAGTTCATCTATGCGGGCCATCGCCCATTCATACTGCTTCTCATTCTCAATTTTTGTCTTTATTGCTTCCATATTTTCGTTTTTATATCTGTGAGGCATCAGTCAACTTATCATATTCAGCGTGAGTTCCTACGAACCTGATATACACGTGTTGGTGACGGAATTGGATTACGACAATCAGCCTGAAATCATTACCTTTGATATTGAAAACATAGTGCTGATTACCTATACTGTCAACAGAGTTAAATGTAGCCTTTATATCGGCGAAGGTCATCCAACGGCTTCTGCGAGTTTTGGAATACCAATCCTCCAAAGCGTCCTTTGCTTGTGGATGCCTGGTGTAGTAATCTGTCAATGTCTTCTTTGAGATTATGTGCATAAGTAAGGATGTTTCAAAAAAAACGTTGTAAAGTTAAGAAGAAAATTGCGTAATGCAAAATAAAGTGATGATATATTCTTAGCCTCTGAGGAGCCTTCATTGAACCTTTTCCCTCTAATCCCAAGACAATCAAGTAACAATCATAGCATTGGCACACCTCACCACTCAACTTAACACAGAATCTTAAACTTTAGAGCCCCGGGGGCGTTGTATCTTATATGACACCATCACCCGACACTTCTTCACCCCACCACGGCAGCGGCAATCATCATCCCCGCCACTTCCTCTTCGCCCTGCGCCACGTCTCGGAGCGCTCGGTGATGTTTGTCATAGCATCCCTGCTGCTCGGCATCGCCGCTGGAGCCGGCGCCTTTGTCCTCAAGCGCGCCACAGCCCTCATCTCCTCATGGGCCACCGCCGGCATGGGGGCCGACACCATCCCCTGGCGGCTCCTCATCCTCCCGCTCGCAGGCATAGTCATCGTGGGCGCATTCCAGCACTTTATCCTCCGCAGGGGCGTTGACCATGGCACCGACCGCATCAACGACGCCCTTACCTCGCGCCATCTCCTCCTCCCCCGCTCCACCATCATCTCCCCCATCCTCGGCGCTTCAGTAACCCTCGGCCTCGGCGGCTCGGCCGGCTCCGAAGGCCCTATCGCCTATGCCGGAGCGGCCATGGGCTCCCGCCTGGCTCATTTCCTGCGTCTCTCGCCGGCACATATGGCAGCCCTCGTGGCCATAGGCGCGGGAGCCGGCATCGCGGGCATCTTCAAGGCCCCTATCGGTGGCTTTTTCTTCGTGGCCGAAGTGCTCCTCTTAGGCCTGACCACCCTCACTGTCGTAGGCCTTGCCACGGCCTGCGTGGCCGCCGGCATCACCGCCTACACCCTCGGCGGCTTCACCCCCGACGTGAGCTTCAACCTCATCCCGGCTTTCGAGCCCAGGATGCTCCTCTGGGCCTTACCGTTAGGCATCATATGCGGAGGCTATTCCCTCTACTATTCCGCCATGATGCGCGGCATCACCCGGGTCAACAATTCGATCCGCCACCCCTGGGTCAAATGGCTGCTGGCGGGCACTGCCCTCTCAGGCTGCGTCTTCCTCCTGCCGGCTCTCTATGGCGAGGGCTATACCGTGGTGGCCGACCTCCTCAACGGCTCCGGCCGCCAGGCCATCTCATATGCCACCATCCTGCGCCATATCCATGGCCTTACGCCCGAGATCATCGCCATCATCATCTGCGCCGCCATCGTCGTGGCCAAGCCCATAGGCTCGGCCACCACCAACTCGGGCGGCGGCGTGGCCGGCGACTTCGCCCCAACCATCTTCGCCGGGGCTGCCGTGGGCTTCCTCTTCGCCTCAGTCGCCGCCCTCATTCTCTCGGCCGACATCCCCGTAAGCGCCCTGGTCCTCATGGCCATGGGCGGCGTGATGGCCGGAGCAGTCCGCGCCCCTCTGATGGCCATGTTCATAGTGGCCGAGATGACCGGCGCCATGGCCCTCTTCATGCCTCTGGCCCTTACCTCCGCAATATCTTATTTAGTGGTGATCCTGGCCCGCCACAAGCATCCCGCCCGCTAAAGTCCGCCCACTCCGTCAACGCGGGAATAATGCCTTACGACAGCTTATAATAATGTTGTAGGGCAGTTTTAACGTTTATTAACCATCCTTGGAAGCTTCAACAAATTATTTCACATAAATTTGCGGTTGCTTCGATTATTTAACCTGCGGAGCCTACCGCAGCATCACACTGAATATTCAATCTATCATCATTATCTATATGAGGAAAAAGTATCAGACTCCCCTGCTGGCAGCTGCTTTACTCACGTTTGCGGCTCCCGCTGTGATGGCGTCGCCCGCCGCCGAGCCTCTCTCTGCTGAGGCTCAGCAGACCGATGCCACCTGCTCCGGCACTGTCATTGACAACACCGGTGAACCTTTGATTGGCGCAACCGTAAGAGTAATCGGCAATGACAAAGCTGTTGCCGTCACTGATGTCGACGGTCATTTCACCCTTAAGAATGTCAAGGTTGGCTCCACCATCACCGTATCGTATATCGGCTATCAGGATGCCAAGCTCGTATGGGCCGGACAAAATGTCAACATAGCCCTGCAGCCCGCGGCCTCAAGCCTCGACGAGGTTGTGGTCATGGGTTATAACACCCAGACCCGCGAGAGCCTCACCGGCGCCCTCGCTGTGGTAAAAGACGACAAGCTCAAGGACGTCACCACCCCTAACCTCACCAATATGCTCAACGGCAAGGCCGCAGGCGTTTATGTAGCCTCCGGCTCCGGTCAGCCCGGCTCCGGTGGCGCTGTGGTCATCCGCGGCCAGGCATCTCTCTCCGGCTCCACCGCTCCTATCTGGATTATCGATGGTGTCAATGTAGGCACATCGGCCGGCGACCTCAACCCCGACGACGTTGCCTCCATCACCCTCCTCAAGGATGCCGCCTCCACTGCCATCTATGGTGCCGACGGCGCTAACGGCGTTGTCGTGGTCACCACCAAGAAGGGCTCCGACGGCACCATGAACGTCACCGGCTCCGTGAAGCTCGGCATCTCGCGCCTCAACAACGGCCGCCTCGAAGTGATGAACGGCACAGAGCTCTATGACTACTATACCTCTATGGCCGGCGCCGAGAAGCTCGCCACAATCCCTATGTGGTCCCCCGCCCTGCGCGACCGCAATTTCGACTGGTGGGACGAAGCCACTCACACCGGTTTTGCCCAGGACTATCATGTGGCCATCTCCGGCGGCTCCGAGAAGCTCCGCTCCTACTTCTCTCTTGGTTACTATGATGAAGACGGCGCCGTAAGAGGCTACAACTTCAACAAATATTCCTTCCGCGCTTCGACCGACTTCCGCCCCGCCAAGTGGATCAGCGTCCGCCCGACCCTCCAGGGCTCCAAGCGCAAGATCACTGACCGCCAGCGCTCCGTCACATCTATATATTCGTCGATGCCTTGGGATAGCCCCTATCTCGAAGACGGCTCCTTCGCTCCCCACCGCTACAGCGGATGGTGGAACTCTTCGGCCACAAATTATCTCCTCGACCTCGACTACGGCAACTATGCTCAGAGCGACAACTACGAGTTTAACGGCTCTTTTGACTTCGACATCTACATCACCGACTGGCTCACCTTCTCGAGCGTCAACTCATATCGCTACAACAACTGGCGTTACCACAGCTATACAGACCCCCGCTCATCAGGCGGCGAAGGCTCGGATGGCCGCATCGGAGAGCAGTCTGACATCCACATCCGCAAGACCACCAACCAGAAGATCCTCATCAACAAGACCTTCGGCGAGAAGCACAAGCTCAACGGCCTTCTTGCCTACGAGTATCGCGACTGGACCTACAACTGGCATTCAGGTTCAGGCACCGGCTTCCTCCCCGGTTTCCAGGTCCTCTCCATCACAGCAAATCCCGAGACTGCCAAAGGCTCCATCAGCCAGGAAGCCATCAGCTCCTACTTCACCAAGTGGAACTACATGTATGACAACAAGTATCTTCTCGACGCATCCTTCCGCCGCGATGGTGCTTCCAACCTCGGCAAGCGCTGGGGCAACCTTTGGAGCGTCAGCGCCGGCTGGGTTATGAACCGCGAGAGCTGGTTCACCGCCCAGTGGGTCGACTATCTCAAGCTCCGCGCCTCCTACGGCTCGGTAGGTAACCGTCCCTCGAGCCTCTATCCCCAGTATGACCTCTACTCCGTAGGTGTTAAATACGACGGCGCCGCCGGCGCCCTCATCAGCGTTATCGGCAACAGCGAGCTCACCTGGGAGCGCACCTTCACCTTCGACGTGGGCTTCGACGCCAACTTCTTCAACGAGCGTCTCCGTTCATCATTTGACTTCTACATCAAAAACACCGACAACATCCTCTACAACGTGCCCGTCACCGGCCTCGTAGGCGTCACATCCATCTACCGCAACGTAGGTAAGATGCGCAACACCGGCGTTGAGCTCAACCTCGGCGGCGACATCATCACCA
>CAZAUV010000012.1:0-29646 GCA_964488335.1 uncultured Bacteroides sp. | reverse complement strand
AGTTTTATCGCTCAGTAACAGTCAATTGCTATCAATATAAATCATTGATAATCAACCAATTACTTGCCGATGCAGAAGGAGGAGAAGATGGAGGCGAGGATGTCGGGGGTGGTGATGGCGCCGGTGATGGCGGCGAGGTGGTGGGCGGCTTCGTGGAGGTGGATGGCTATGAGGTCGGGTGTGAGGCCGGTGTCGATTGCGTCGATGGCTTGGTCGAGGGCACGGGCGGCGTCGGCAAATGCCAGTGCGTGGCGTTTGTTGGTCAGGAGGATGTCGGCCCGGGAATGGGTGTCGCTGTCTTCTTGGGCTATCTCGATGAGGCGGCTTCGGAGATGGTCGAGGCCAAGGCCGGTGGTGGCTGAGATGCGGATGCTCTGCCCGATGGCTCCGGGGAGTGTCGCGTCGGGGGCGATGTCGGCTTTGTTGAGTGCCGTTATGATGGTTGGGGCGGGGGAGGGGGCTTGGTCGGCGAGGAGGTCGTTGACGCGGGCTATGATGGAGCTGCCGTTGTCGCTGTCGGTATGGGACTGAGAGGGCTCGTGAGTGAGGGTGGCGGAGTCGACGACGAGGATGGCGATGCGGGCTCGGGATAGGGCGCGGATGGAGCGTTCTATGCCTATCTGCTCGATGGTGTCGCCTGTCGGTCGGAAGCCGGCTGTGTCGATAAATCGGAATGTGAAGTCGCCCAGGAGGAGGGTTTCTTCGATGGTGTCGCGGGTGGTGCCATGGGTGTCGCTTACGATGGCGCGGTCGTGGCCGAGGAGGGCGTTGAGGAGTGAAGATTTGCCGGCGTTGGTGTTTCCGATGATTGCCACGGGGATGCCATCTTTGATGGCTTGGCCTGCTTGGAAAGATGCGAGGAGGCGGTTTATGGCCTCCCGCAGGTCGGAGGCGAGGGCCCTCAGGTCGGCTCTTGGAGCAAATTCAACGTCTTCTTCGGAGAAGTCGAGCTCGAGCTCCAGGAGCGACAGGAGGCGAAGGAGGTCGGCCCGGAGGCGGTCGATATGGGCTGAGAAGGAGCCCCGGAGCTGGCTCAGGGCCAGATGGTGAGCGGCTCGGGAGTCGGCGGCTATAAGGTCGGCCACGGCTTCGGCCTGAGGGAGGTCGATGCGCCCCGAGGCGAAGGCTCTCCGGGTGAACTCTCCAGGCTCGGCGAGGCGGCATCCGCTGAGGATGAGGATGTCGAGCAGGCGCGACTGGATGAAGCGTGAGCCATGGACTGTGAGCTCTATGGTGTGGTCGCCGGTGTAGGAGCGCGGAGCAGCGAAGATGAGGGCCACGGCTTGGTCGAGGGGCTTATTGTCGTGGGGGTCGATGATTGAGCCGAGGTGGGCGGTGTGGTCGAGGCCGGGAGAGAGGGTTTTCCCGCGCCATATTTTGTTGACGATGGTGAAGGCGTCGGGGCCTGATACGCGTATGGTGGCTATGCCTCCGGAGCCGTGGGGGGATGCTATGGCGCAGATGGTGTCGGCGGCGGAAGCGTCGGGGATTATGGCCGGGTTCATTTGGACGTGGACTTTCGGGGGGAATTGTTCCAGAGATGGATGTCGGAGGATGCTTCGATGATATCTTCGATAGAGTCGGGGAGGGCAGCGAAGAAGTCAAGGCCGGTCAGGCGCTCAACTTCGTCGACTGTTGTCACCGTCTGCTGATATCCTCCTTTGACATAACCATTTGGCATGACGAAGGCAATGGCTTTGACGGGGCTCTTATAGGGTGAGAGGATCACCTTGAAGAAGCTGCGGGGCACTGCCACGCGGTTGTCGCCAATATATTCGTGGGGTTTGGGGGAGAGGATCGGCCCTGCGATGATGATGATGGCAGAGTCGTTGCGGGCCCATATGCGCGAGCGCTCTTCGAGGGTGCGCCAGGCGCCGGTGTTGAGCTCCTTGGCCTGGGGGCAGATGTTGGTCAGGAAAAACGATTCGCGCATCGACCGGGGGCTCCATTTCATGTCGGCGGCCGGGGCCATGTGGCCTCGGTCGTAGCCCGAGCGGGAGTAGTCGTAGGTCTCGGCCGAGCCGGCTACCTTGGGGTCGTCGCTGAAGGTGTTATATCGCGGCTCCTTGCCGTCGGTTTCGTCGGCAGTGAGCTCCCAGGCCACCCAATTGGGGATGTGCATCTTAGGGTTGAAGGATAGATTGAAGCCTGAGTAGGCGACGGGCTGAGATGGGAGGCCCTCAGGCTCTCTGACCAGCAGGAGGGAATCAGCCGGGACTTCTACTCCCGCCGTGACCCCGGACCGGGCCGCTGACCGGGATGCGACATAAAGGAGGCCGACAGCAATGGCGGCTAAGACTATCAGCTGAATCGGTTTAAGGGTGATGAGCGATTGCTTCTTTTTGCGGCGTCGTGTCATAATGCTGCAAAGGTAATCAAAATGTGGTAATGCGGGGCATTATTACCGTCTCTTTTATTAATAATGTGATGCTATGTGCAGAGAGTCAGCTGATTAGCGTGCGTGGCGAGGCCTAAGTGTTAAAAATTAGTTAAAATAAGGAAGCTGATTAAACATCGGGGTTTGCTCCGGGTCAAAGAGATGTAACAACCAAGAACAAACGATTAACCGACAAGCAAAAACATTATAATACGAAACGAAAATATTATGACTAAGAAACTCCTCTCTCTCGCAATCGCCGCCCTGACATTCTCCTCTCTCTCAGCCCTCGCTCAAAGCACCACGGGCACCGACTCCTCCACCTCCACTCCCGCCGCCACCGCTTCTTGCTGCAAGGCCGACAAGCAGTGTTGCAAAGACGGCAAGAAAGCGCGCGGCGACAGGAAGGGCAGCAAGCAAGGCGATAAAAAGGGTCCCCGCAATCCCTTTGCCAATCTCAACCTCACATCCGAGCAGCAGGCCAGCCTCGACGCCCTCCAGGCAGAGCAGCGCCAGGCCCGCGAAGCCGCCCGCGCCGAGGCTAAGCAGAAGCGCGAGGCTGCCAAGAAAGCCGGCACCGACAAGAAGGGCAAGGAGCTGACCGATGCCGAAAAGGCTGCCCGCAAGGCTGAGCGTCAGGCCGCCGTGGAAGCCCGCAAGGCTGAGCGCCAGGCCTATCTTGATAAGGTGAAAGCCATCCTCACCCCCGAGCAGTTTGAGGCCTTCTCTCAAAACATCGCGAAGATGGACCAGGGCAAAGGCTCCCGCAACGGTGGCCGGATGAAGGGCGACCGCAAGGGTGGTCCCCGCGGCGACCGCAAGGGCAACCGCAAAGGCGGCTCCCGCACTCCCCGCGGCAGCCAGTCGCAGGGTCAAGGCCAGGCCTGACCTCTGTGCTGACCGACAGTAATAGGAATAATTGACAAATAAATAGACTGATTCTTCAAAAGTGTGATAGATCGCCAACGTCTAAAGAGGCGCCCCGAAGGTCGTGATGACCCCCGGGGCGCCTCATTTTTGCCGGTCGGAAGTCTTCATATGAAGGGCCGGTTTTAGGGGAATATGACAATGGCGGATAAGATGGAAGCGACAGATATTGCAGCTCCTTTGACATTTTTAACCCTTAGGTGCCGAAATCCCCCAGATTTTATTTACCTTTGCGGTGACGCGCCTTATTGCCGGAAATGACAATCATTTTCAGGGCGCGATGATTATGATTAGAAATTTATTTATATCTATGGCTCTTACAGCAGCTGCGGCACTGGGCAGCTGCTCAGGCCGGAGCACGGCCTCAGTGGCTCATCCGTCGGCTGTCCGTCAGGGTGCGGAGGTGCCTGTTTTCGATGGCGACTCGGCCTATCAGGCAGTGGCTGCCCAGGTGGCCATGGGCCCGCGGACACCCGGCTCGGAGAGCGCGGCCCGCTGCGCCGGCTGGATCGAGAGCGAGCTCGCCCGTCATAGAGCCGACACGGTCATCATCCAGCGCGCCATGGTGGATCATCCGATGGAGTCAGGCCGTAAGGTGCCGATGGTCAACATCCTAGGGCGCTTTAATCCAGGAGCCGAGAAGCGGGTGATGCTCGTGGCCCACTATGATACGCGCCCAGTGGCCGACGAGGAGAGCGACCCGACCAAGGCCTCTGAGCCTATCGACGGAGCCAACGACGGGGCCTCGGGCGTAGGCGTCATGATAGAGATGGCCCGGCTTATGGCTGAGAAGCGTCCGGAGGCGGGAGTTGACCTGCTCTTTGTTGACCTCGAAGACTCCGGGACGAGCGGCGACGACGCCTCATGGTGTGTCGGCTCGCAATATTTTGCCGATAATCTGCCCTATGAGAGCGCTCTCGACCGCCCGCAGGCCGCCATTATCCTCGATATGGTCGGCGGCCAGGGCGCGCGCTTCCACCGCGAGGGCTTCTCGCAGCACTATCAGCCGGGCCTTGTGGCACGCGTGTGGGATGCTGCGCGTCGGGCCGGATATGGCTCAATATTTCCCCTCGAAGATGGGGGCGCCATCATCGACGACCATCTGCCGCTGCTCCGCGCCGGCATCCCGGCAATCGATATCGTAGAGAGTCGCTCGGCAGCCACCGGCAACTTCCCCCCGACATGGCACACCCACGGCGACAATCTCTCGGCCATAGATCCCGCCACCCTCAAAGCAGTAGGGCAGACACTCGCCCTTTTTATCTATAACTATTGAACCATCATGCCATGACACCCACAATAGAAGAAACCCAGGAGGAGATTATCGACGACTTCAGCGCCATCGACGACTGGATGGACCGCTACGCGATGATAATAGATATGGGCAATTCGCTCCCACCGATCGACGACGCTCTCAAGACGCCCGACCGCCTCATCGAGGGCTGCCAGAGCCGTGTATGGCTCGACGCGCGACTCTCGCCCGAGGGGCGCGTCAGCTTTACGGCCGACTCCGACGCCATCATCGTCAAAGGCATCATAGCGATGCTCGTCAAAGTGCTCAACGGCCACACCCCCGACGAGATCCTCGAGGCCGACCTCCACTTCATCAACGATATAGGCCTGGCCGAGAACCTCTCGCCTACGCGCTCCAACGGCCTCTTAGCCATGCTCAAGCAGATGCGGGCCTATGCCCTGGCCTTCAAGGCCCGTCAGGGCTCCTGAGCCCCCGCCCCGAAAATAATAACCAATCCAATAAACCCCAGCCATGTTTAAAAGCCAACCTGCGGGTCTGTATGTGCTTTCGCTTGCCAACACGGGCGAACGCTTCGGCTACTACACCATGCTGGCAATCTTCCTGCTGTTTTTGCAGGCGAAGTTTGGCTTTGACGCCACTGTCTCAGGCCAGATTTATGCTATCTTCCTCGCGTGTGTCTACTTCATGCCGCTCATCGGCGGCTGGGTGGCCGACAAATGGAGCTTCAACAAGTGTGTGGTCACCGGCATCTGCGTGATGTTTGCCGGATATGCCGTGATGTCGATACCGACCGATATCCGCGCCACATCCTCCCTGGTGATCCTCTGCTCCGCCCTGGTGCTCATCGCCATAGGCACCGGCCTCTTCAAGGGCAATCTCCAGGTGATGGTGGGCGACCTCTATAACAACGCGCGCCTCTCAGGCCAGCGCGACGCCGCCTTCTCGCTCTTCTACATGTTTATCAACGTTGGCTCAATGTTTGCCCCCATGGCCGCGACCTACGTGACCAATTTTGCTCTCAGCAAGGTGGGGCTGACCTATGTGGCCCAGCTCCCCGCCCTCTGCAACGGCTACCTCGACGGCGCGAGCGCCAACGCCGGTGAAATCACCAAGTTGGCCGCTGAAAACGGCATGACCATCTCGGGCGACATGACCCAGTGGTGCAACACCTACATCTCCACCCTCTCCACCGGCTATTCCTATGCCTTTGCAGTGGCCTGCGCCTCGCTCATCATCTCATTCCTCATCTACTTCATCGGCCGCAAGACCTATGCCCATGTAATCACCGATAAGAAGGCTGCCCCCGCCGCCACGGCCAAGAAGGCCGACACCGTCAAGAGCGCCGAGCCCGAGCTCACCCCCGCTCAGACCAAGGCCCGCGTAGTGGCCCTCCTGCTGGTCTTTGCCGTAGTGATCTTCTTCTGGATGGTGTTCCATCAGAATGGCGCCACCCTGACCGAGTTTGCCAAGAGCTGCACCTCACCCGAAGCCGGCGGCTGGACCCGCATAGGCTTCAATGTCTGGGCCCTGCTCTCCATCGCCGTGGGCGTCTATGCCATCTTCAATTTCTTCACCTCCAAAGCCACCGGTAAAGCCATCTGCCTGGCCCTCATAGCCTGCGTAGGCGGTCTGCTCTGGTATTTCTATTCCTCGACCCCCGACCCCGTGATAGGCATTCAGCCCCAGCAATATCAGCAGTTCAATCCCTTCTATGTAGTGGCCCTCACTCCCGTGTCGCTCGCCATCTTCGGCTGGCTCGCCAAGCGGGGCAAAGAGCCCTCGGCTCCGCGCAAGATCGGCTACGGCATGGTTCTCGCCGGCGTGGCCTATGGCGTGATGCTCCTCGGCTCGATGTCAATCGTCGGCACCTCAGCCGCCGTGTCGCCCAACTGGCTCATCTCCACCTATCTCCTGCTGACCTTCGCAGAGCTTCTCCTCTCGCCTATGGGCATATCCTTCGTCAGCAAGGTGGCTCCCCCCAAGCTCAAAGGCTCCATGATGGGCGGATGGTTTGCCGCCACAGCCATAGGCAACTATCTGGTGTCGATCCCGATGCTCCTCTGGGGCAAGATGCCCGTATGGGTGCTCTGGGGCATCCTCATTATCATCTGCCTCTGCGCCGCCGGCTTCATCTTCGCCATCATGAAGAAGCTCGAAGCTGCCACGGCCGATGCTCCGGCTGCCGACGTCGACGCCCTCGAGACCGTCGAAGACGACGCCATCTGATCCCCCCCCCCTCAAATACCTTTTTTAGGCCCGGGCCCGAACATTCGGCCCGGGCCTAACGTTGTTAAGACAGAAGGAGACACAGACCCTCCCCCATGATTTATTAACCCTAACCCCCTCCACAACTATGACTTACTTCGCATCCTGGCTCACAATCATCTCTCTTGTAATTGCCACAATCGCCTTGGGATATTTCCTCAATCGCTTCGCTCTCAACAGGAGGCAATCCGTGGCCTGCCATGCCCGTGTAGCCGCACACCCGGCCAGCAGCCGCAGGTGACCGCCCCTAAACCGGATAAGATATTCCGACGCCCTGACAGCCTTGTGCCGTCAGGGCGTTGTCAGTTCCTTTTCTCGCCCTCCCGCCCGCAGCCCGCGGTGTGGGAGGGAATTGGACAGTGATCTGAAACATAGCGGCCCCCGCCCTGAAACCGAGGAGCGTCAACGCCTCTCAGTCCGGCGCATAACTGTTTAACTCCTAAAACTATAGCCGGGTCTATGTTCAGTCTTTCACTTATAGTTCGCGCCTGACGCAGGGTCGGTACCCTTTTTCCCGACAGATATTCACAGATTCTCGCGGGATTGATGCCCAGCAGCTTGGACAGGGCTGACTGGGTCAACCCCATCTCATACATCCTCAACTTCATGGTATCGATAAGCGAGGGCTTACCGACGGGGGGTAATGCTCATCATCATAATCAGCGACCAAATTGCCCAGAAGGGTCATCTCAACCATCAGAGGATCATCTTCAGGGGTGTCCTCCGGTAAGCTGAGCATCAGCTCCTCCACTCTCTTGAGAGCCACCTGATACTGCATCTCGTTTTCAATCTTTGTCATTACATCTACATATTATATGGTTGTACAATCAATTCTGTCATATTCCTTATGAGTGCCGATGAAGCGTATCAATACAAACTGCGGGGTAAACTTGATAACAACCACAATCCTGAAATCATTTCCTTTTACATTAAACACATAGTGCTGATTGCCTACATAATCCACTGAATGAAAGGTGGATTTAATGTCGGCGAAGCACCTCCATTGCTATTTTTTGACGATCGACACCCAGACTTCAAGAGCTGTCTTAGCCTGAGGGTTCCTCTCATAAAATTCGCGAATTGTACGTTCAGAGATTATTCTCAGAATAATGCATTTGGCGTTGCAATATTACAAAGAATATTTCATATATTGAAAATAGATTCTCGCTAAATCCGACGTCAGGGTTGAAGTAATCAACGGGGAATGCCGGACAGCATAGCGGCCCCCGCCGGAGGAGTCCGGGGCGGGGGCCGCTGTGTTGGGGTATCTTAAGGGATGGATTATTCGGCGGGGATCTCTACTTCAAAGACCATCATGGCGCCGCCGGGGACGGCGGAATTACCGTTGTCGCCATAGCCGAGGTCGGAGGGTATGTAGAGGATATATTGTGAGCCGGGGTTCATCAGCTGGAGACCTTCGGAGAAGCCGGGGACAACCTGAGCGACGTTGAAATTCACGGCCTGACCCCTGGAGGAGTCAAACTGAGTGCCGTCGATGAGGCGGCCGGTGTAGATCACGGATACATTGTCGTTGGCGCCCGAGAGATTGCCTTTGCCCTGCTTGATTACCTTGTAGCCGAGACCGGAGGGGGTAAACTTCACGTCGGGATCGGCAGCCTTGATGGAGTCGATGAAGGCAGTGGCTTTAGCCTTGTTTTCGGCGGCAGAGCCCATCACCTTTGCGCGCTCGGCGGCCTGGATGGAGTCGCGCTTAGCTTCGAGGCGGGCAGTGACGGCGTTGAAGAGGGTCTGCATGCGGCTCTGGATCTCGGTCTGCTCGGTCATCGAGATGGAGTCTTTATTGAGATAGGTTGCAAACTCCTTGAGGAAGAGCTCTGTATTGGGGTCGGCAACGTCTTGCTCTTTCCACATCTTGAAGTTTTGCCACATCTGGATGCCGGCCATGAGGCCCTGGATATATCCGGCATCGGCGGTGTCGGCCAGGACGGCCTGCTTGACGCCGCGGAGGAAGCTCTCTTTGGAGTAGGCGGCTTTGTCATCGGCGGGGATGTTTTGGAACATCTGCTGATAATAAGTGCCCTGATACTGGCCGAAGGTGAGATTGAGGGAGTCGGAGGCGGAGTTGCCGCCTTTTGATGCGCCGGAGCCGCAAGCGGTGGCGCTGACGAGAGCCACCGCAGCAGCGGCGGCTAAGATGATTTTCTTCATTGGTTGATTGAAGGAGATATTTGGTGGGGTATTAATTGACTTTGATGAGCTCTACGTCGAAGATAAGGGTAGAGTCGGGGCCGATGACGCCGCCGGCACCCTGGGGGCCGTAGGCCAGGGCCGAGGGGATGAAGAGCTCCCACTTGGCGCCGGGTTTCATCATCTGGAGGGCTTCAACCCATCCGGGGATAACCTGAGTGACGCCAAAGGTGGCGGGCTCGCCGCGCTCCACGGAGGAGTCGAAGACGGTGCCGTCGATGAGGCGGCCGGTATAGTGGACGGTGACCATATCGCCGGGCTTGGGAGAGTCGCCGCTGCCCTCTTCGATGATGCGATACTGAAGGCCGGAGGCGGTGGTCTTCACGTCGGAGCGCTTGGCGTTTTCGGTGAGGAAGGCTTCGCCGGCAGCGCGATTGGCCTTGCCCATCTCCTGAGCGGCAGCTTTCTGGCGCTCTTCCATGGCGGTGAAGAAGACGCGGATTTCTTCTTTGGCCTCATCATAGGTCATCTTGGCGGGCTCGCCGGAGAATACGGCGGCAACGCCGTCGGCAAAGTCTTTGACATCAAGGCTCTCGATGCCCGATGCGCGGAAGTTATTGCCCATGCTCAGACCGAGGGCATAGCTGATGCGGTCCAATTCTTTCTGTTCCATAATAGATAGTTGCGTGAATGAGGGGCGGCCGTCCGGTGGGGCGCCGCTAATGCGGCCACAAAGGTAGGCATTATCCCTCAATCGTGTTTAATAAAATTAATAAAAAATACTTAATTGGCGCTGAACGCCTTCGGGTATATAACAATTTGGGTGTGTCAATGGTTGGTCTCGTGACCGCCCGGCATCGGCAGAGCCGGATAAACATAGCCGCTGCGGCAAGGCTATGACGCTAAGCCTGACTAAGGCCGGAGGCGTCGGCTGCCGATGCCGCCATTTTTTGCTGCCGGGGAGGGTGAGATAACGAAGGAAATCATTATCTTTGCAAAGCTAAGACGCCTGCCGTCCCATAGCTGCATCCTGCCACCCATCCCGTCTACGATGAACAATCTTCACATCCTCGCTGCCCTTATTGTCTCGCTTGCTCTTGCGGCGGTGTGTTCATGCACCGGTCGACGCAGCGAAAATATCTATTATGTGGCTGTCCACGACGGATCGGCCAGACACTATGCTTTCCGATATCCGGTCCATAAAACTGTAGAGGCATGGAGCGCGGGGGCGGCAGTGACCGATGCGCTTTTTGATATCGACAGCCTGCTCTTGGACCGGGCGTCGCTCGTCAAGGAATCGGATAGGGGCTACTTCCGGCTCGAGCCTCATTCTTACCGGATATTTGTCTGGGACAGCGAGGGAAATCATGTCGCGGTTGACCCCTCGGTAGTGGAGTCGTTTGTAGGAAACGATTCGCTTATCAATCTCCTCTGGGCGCATTATCCCGAAGCGCTGAGCTATTACCGCGAGAATACCAATTTCTTTGACATCCCGACAAATATGCTCTCAGTCAATGATCTCGACATCGCCTTGGCTGAGAAGCGCTTAAATCCCTCGTCGTGGATAAAGATGAGGCGAGACCGGATAGAAGTCGATGAGCTGAGCAACAATAAGTTAGCCGAGGTGACATTTTATGCCGTCGTCGCCATCATCATTGCAGCGCTTGTAATCCGCTCCCGTCGCAAGGAACAACGTGAGGAGCGGGAGCGCCTGAAGGTCCTGCGCAAGGGCATTACAATCAATCTCACCATCGACACTCACCCCGCCGGGCCGCAGGGCGGTGACGATCACCATAGGGCTGTAAATCAGTAGACTGAAGTCGCCGGGCCGAACAGTATCGTCAGGTGAGACCCGCGAAGCCCCGAGATTGAAATGTGGCGAATTGTTTGGCCGGATGGAATAAAATGCTTACCTTTGCCGAGCCATTACAGAAAGCCGCCGCCTTACCAGCGGTCGTTTTACCCTCATTTGATAACCCCCAACCCCTTATCATTCAGATAACAATGAAGAAAGATATTCATCCTTCCAACTACCGCGAAGTAGTGTTTAAGGACATGTCTAACGAAGAGATTTTCATCACCCGCTCCACCGTAGCCGCCAAGGAGACCATCGAGATTGATGGCGTGACCTATCCCCTGGTGAAGCTTGAAATCACCTCTTCATCCCACCCCTTCTTCACCGGCAAGCAGAAGCTCGTCGACACCGCCGGTCGCGTCGACAAGTTTATGAGCCGCTACGGCAACCGCCACAAGAAGTAATCCTGCCCTGCCGTCCTCGGCAGACAAAGCATATCAGGCGCGCCTTGCTTCCCCTCGGTCCGAGGGTAGCCGGGCGCGCCTGATGCATATCGGGAAAAGGTTAAAATCCCGGCGATGCGCAATAAACCGGGCAAAAAATTTGGATTTAGCGGGGATTGTCGATATATTTGCCTGGGTAAACGTCAAAGTCCTCCTTAACGTTGGTAGTTATAAGGACGATAAACGTCACAAACTTAATTTATTAACGTCAAAAATATACTCTATGATTGACTTTAATTACATCAACTCGTTGGAAGAGCTTCCATTCAACCCTGTTGCGGGAGGAGCTTATAAGGTGACCAGAACATGGTCGGCCTCGCGAAGATTTAACCCTAATGGGGAAAGCCTAACTATATTTATTCTTTCCACCGGACATCTTAAAGTCTCCCAGGATGCTGAGTGGGGTGACAATTCCGTGATATGGGTGATGGGCGAAATGATGATTGATGGTAAGATGATTCTCGGAAGTGGCTCCTCCCTTAATATAGGAGAGATGGGATTTATCTCATCTGTAACTTCCGGGAACAAAGCAACACTCACAACTATTACGCCTACAAATGCTTCTCCCGATGTGTCTCCCTGTACTTTCTCCGCGCCTCGAAAGCATGTGTTTTCGGATGATGTTGAGGTTACGGGCATATGGGATATACCGGCGGCTTACCCTGAATGGTTCACTTCCCTAAAGCCCTTATCATCATCCTATTATAATGGTGAGAAATATGGTGAGAACAATGAGTTTACATACCCTGATAATGACAGTGACTGGAGTCCCGCTATAAACAAGGCTATCATAATGAAAGCCTCCGGCGAGGTCTCGCTTGACCGTGGCTGCTATCGTATTCGAAACGTTATAAATATGAATGCGGGCATACAGCTTCGCGGAGCTTGCGGTGTCAACTTCCATCATGTCAAGAGCGACCGAGGCTCCTCAGTCATCTTATTTAATTCTTCGAGCACAGGCATCTATGATGATTTCATTATCTATCTTAATATAAAAAAAGATGGAAGTGGTAATCTGGTCCTGAATAATACTGATTTAACATATCTCCAGTCCGGCACATCTATCGAAAATATCTTCTTCAAGACCGACACATCGCATTTGGCTAAATGTATCTTAGCGGCCTGCCCATGTCACTTCAATAATCTGACATTCCGCAATTTCACGCAGTGCATCAAGTATACAAGCCATTATTGCGACGGACGCCGGATTACCAACTGCAATATTGAGGATAATTTTAAGAAGTCCGATTTGCCCGAATCGTTTAATAGCGATATCTACGAGATTGAGTTATACAGTAATGGCGATGGTTGCGTCATCGAAGGTGTCGGGGTGAGCAGTAAGGTTTTCAAAGCTATGAAAATCGGCAACTCGTGCGGCACCGTGATTACCGGCTGTATCATTAATTCGCCTGTGCTTATCCGAAATGCTAAGGCTGTTGTTTTCTCCGGCAACCATCTTGAGTGCAGCGGGGAGTTTAACCAAAATAAGGATACACACTTAGCGATAGAAAACTCAGTGGTGACCGTCGAAGGGAATTTCTTCGAGAAATCTTCCGTGCCCTCAATCGTAATCGCCAACTATGATTGGAAAACCGAAGAGGGAGTGACATCTCGTGCTGATTATGGCACGACCTCTGTAGTGACCGCCATCAACAACCAGTTTGTCTACAACACGGGTAAACAATATAGCTATGATTTGACTCAATGGACATTTCAAGAGATTATTGAGGATATCAAGAAACGAGTTGAGGAAACCTCTGACTATGACATCGTCACTGACGGTAAGGGAGTGCTTTCTCTGATGTCTAACTTCCGCTATGCAGTGACCGATAATAGCAGTGTGGCCTCCAATATGTTTCCTTTCGGTATCAAGATAGGCCTGATCAAAGGACTGGAGCCACTGGATGAGGAAAACCGGCCGAAATCATTGGAGGAGTTCAACAATCTTAGTTTCAAGTTGTCACAGCAGTGTCTCATTACTTATAACAAAGTAGTGACACAGGCCGTCTCGCTCAGCGAATCCGGCAACAATCTTTCATATTTGTATGCCGTTGGCTCATTTTATTGGTTGAGTGAGCCGGGGACGTATTCTTATGAGTACTGTATATATCCTGACGGTATAGCCCCTTCTAATGAGAATTTCATAAAAATGCCGGGCAGCATTGCTCTTTCGGATAATAATAAAGGAATAATGATGTCGGTCAACTTCGCCAACTCGGGAGGCCGGGGACGAGTGAAGCTGCGTCGGACAGGGCCCACCTCATCGACAGTAAAGACGGTTATTCTTCCCATCTGCGGGGCCCGGTATCTGTATGACAACGGCATAGCAATTGCAGGGTTTAAATGGCAGCCTGAATAAGTAAAAAGTAAGTCAATGATAGATAAACGAAAAAGTATGAATAATAAGATATGGGGCGTGTTACGCCCACTGATGCTCGCGGTGGTGGTGCTGACCGCCGGGCTGACGGCTATGGCTGACAAAGGCATTGAGACCACGGTGGATGTCGGAGCTTACCGTTTTACCGTTTTATGTCACTACGAGCCGGAGCAGTATGCCGAGGTGACAGGAATCGACCTTTTAAGCGGGCCTGAAAAGAGTGATAGCGCTTTGCTTCGTTTCCCTGCCGAGGTAATGGCCTATGGCGACATATTTCCGGTCACAGAGGCAACTACCCCCAAGCTTTCGAGAAGACTTTACCCGGAGATAATTGATTGTGCGAACTTATACAGATTAAAGGACTCCCGGACTTTTAACGAATATTTTATCTCTAAAGCTACCAAGGAGATAATTTTTGGTGAACAAATGGAATATATTGACATTCCCATTTATAACACCTCAATAAAGCATATAGACTTAAAAAATATCACGACATTCGGCCTTTCTTTTCGTTCTCCAAGCCATTGGGAGTATAATTGTATCGTACAGTCAGTAAAGTTAAATCCCGCACTGACAAAGTTGGGAGCAGGAAGCGCCGGGACGTTTAATGGCTGCGGTTATTTAACAGATATCAACTTGGAAAATATCGTTGAGTTGGGCGAATGGGTGTTTGGATATGCCGCCCTGAAGGCCGTCTCGCTGCCAAAAGCAGAAGTGATAGGTAAATATGCTTTCTATGCCACACCAATCGAGCATCTTGACTTAAATAAGGATGTAATAAAAAAGGTTGATATGACAGCTCTTACCGGATGCTACCGTTTGAAGTCTGTCCGTCTTTATGATGCCGAGGTGTCATTCCCTGAGCCTCCGGCCGGTTATACAATCTATCGTTTGGGCAATGAGTCATACACAATGGATAAACTGGAATATTTTCAATCGACAACGTTAGAATATTTCCCGATGTATGGCCCTGATATCAAATTAGACCTTCCTGCCCTTATTTCGCTTGCTAACAGGGTCCCGGGGCTAAATCAGGATAAAAACATTTCTGCCACCGGATTTCCCAATCTTAAGGAATTATCTTTGCAAAACAGTCGAATAAACAGGATGGAAATTGGCGATTCGCTGATTCTCAGATACTACAAACCGGAAACGGGAAGTTCAGCTCGTGCCTGGTGTCCGATAAAACTCGAAAATTCGGCTGTGGATACGGTTGAAATTTCTCAGGGCAATAAGTCGTTTTATGTGAAGGACTCACTGCTATATATTCGCAAGCCTGTAAGAGAATTGGATGGAACCTATGGCCTTAGCAGAGGGAGTTTTACATCTATGTTTGGAGGCACAATTGTTGGCAGCGTCAAGGATGCTCCGACCCCGTTTTATAACTATGACCATGATATAGCTATTGCAACAGTAGGCTTCCCGCGAGGTGAATGGTTTGTCCCTAAGAATATTCCTCAGCCCCCCAAAAGAACATTCTTACCATACTTACCGACCTATTGCTGCGACTATGTAGACAAGATAATGCTTACTGATGACTCTGACCTTGGCAGCTTCAGGCTCAACACGTATGAGCGTGAGGACAACCGCCCCATCGAGGTTTATCTCAATCTCAGTCCATCAAAAACTACGGATATTTTGAAGTGCTGCGTGTCACCGCTGATGCGATTTATTGTCCCCAAGGGTATGCTCGGGCGATTTATCGCAAATGGGTTCCCGGCCGACAGGCTGACTGAGTCTACAGATGAGACACTTGGTCTGGAGACAATCTCTGCCGACTCTGCCGGCGGAGTCCGTAAGGGCACATTTGACATCAGCGGGCGGCGCATCCCCGAGGGGGCCGCTCTCGCCCCCGGGATGTATATCATTGACGGCCGCAAGACCATCGTCCGCTGACTGCCGGCGGCATAAATCAGGCGCCCCGGCAGACAAAGCATATCAGGAAAAGGTTAAAATCCCGGCGATGCGCAATAAACCGGGCAAAAAATTTGGATTTAGCGGGGATTGTCGATATATTTGCTGGAGTAAACGTCAAAGTCCTCCTTAACGTTGGTAGTTATAAGGATTATGCGTGCTGACACTTTGAAAATATAATATTGAGTAATAATCATTTGCAGAATATGATCAGCTTCAATTATTTTAGGAGAATACTGATGCTCGCGGTGGTGGTGCTGACCGCCGGGCTAATAGCCAAAGCCGACAAGGGTATTGAGGTTTCAGTGGAAGGAGAGGGGGGATATGTCTTTACCATAGTCTGCCACTATGAGCCGGAGCAGTATGGCGAAGTGACAAAGATTGAGCTGGGCGACGGGAATATCCTCCGTTTCCCGCCTGAAATTGTATTGTATGGTGACACATTCCCGGTGACAAGGGCCGCAAAGATGGAATATATAGCGGATATGAGATGGGCAACAGGCCACTGGTATCCTAAGGTGCTTGATTTGAGCAATCTAAGGGTTTATAGGGATGGTGGAAATGAGAGGCTGGAGTTTCGTCTTTATCTAACAGACACTACTCTGGAAAATATAATTTTCAGTGAGTCAGCTGACACAATAAGCGGCCCCTTCGGAAGCGTGGCTATGGAACAGATTAATCTTAAAAATTTGAAAAGTTTCGGTTCTTTAGGTGCGGCAAATTGGGTTAGAACACCCAGAGACGTATTTGCGTTGCGGTCTGTAAAAATGAGCCCATATATTACGACTCTTATGGGTTCCATGTTTGCTTCTTGCCTTCATCTAGAAGAGGTAGACCTTAGTAATATTGTGGAGGTCGGAGAGAGTGCGCTTGCATTAACAGGGCTTAAAAATATCATTCTGCCAAAAGTAGAGACAGTTGGAGGATATGCTTTTGCCCGTTCTCTGGTAGAGAGACTTGAATTGAACAGTAATGTAAGGAGTGTTTCTTTTTCGAGTATAAGTGATTGTCCCAATCTGAAGTCAGCAGATTTTCATGACGCGGATATTCGACTCCCGGAGAATAATTTCCACTATACTCGTAAGATCCCTATCATCGACAAGTTTAGAGGTATTACCATTGACAGTCTGGAATATCTCAGTTCGTCAAAATTGGAATATCTCGGATGTTTCCATGCTAATCTCAAGACAAATCTCCCATCTCTTATATCAATCGGCAACCAGTTCTCTGAAGACCCCACGGTTATCTCGCGGAGCCACCTGAACCTCTCTATCGAGGGCCTCCCCAATCTTAAGGAAATCTATTTGGGCAACAGCACAATAGATAAGCTTGAGATAGGCGACTCCCTGATTTTTAGATTTATCGAGAAGACAGCGTGGTGTCCGATCTACCTTCCCAACTCTGTCATAGACAAGGTGGTGATTCCTGACGGGAACAAAAACTTTTATGTAAAGGACTCGCTTCTTTATATCAGGAAGCCTCCAAGAGGATATGACGGTCTTATGGGAGAGTCGAGAGGGACGTTTGAATCCATCAGAGGAAATCAAATAATCGGTTACTCCAAAGATGTCCTGGGTCCTTTCGGAGATATAGCCATCGCCACCGTAGGTTATCCCAGAGGAGTATGGTTCACTCCGAGGAATATCCCGAAGACCCGCAACTACATATATAAAGATTTTGCCCCCGTCCCGACCTATTGCTGCGACTATGTAGACAAGATAATGCTTCCGCAGGATTGCGACCCGTCAAGTTTCAGACTCAATACGTATGCCCGCGAAGGGAATCGCCCCATTGAGGTTTACCTTAATCTCAGTCCATCCAAGACTAATGATATTTTGGAGTGCTGCGTGTCACCGCTGATGCGATTTATTGTCCCCAAGGGTATGCTCGGGCGATTTATCGCAAATGGGTTCCCGGCCGACAGGCTGACTGAGTCTACAGATGAGACACTTGGTCTGGAGACAATCTCTGCCGACTCTGCCGGCGGAGTCCGTAAGGGCACATTTGACATCAGCGGGCGGCGCATCCCCGAGGGGGCCGCTCTCGCCCCCGGGATGTATATCATCGACGGCCGCAAGACCATCGTCCGCTGAATGCAGGCGGCATAAATCAGGCGCCCCGGCGGCTTTGGCTGTCGGGGCGCTTTATATGATCTGCCGGGCCTGAGGGTGGCCGGGGTAGGATCACTCTATGAGGAGTGAGCCGCCGGAGTCGACGCTCATCACCGCGGGGGCAGTCAGTCTCAGCGGCATATTCTCGAGGAT
Organism: uncultured Bacteroides sp.; assembly: GCA_964488335.1. GTDB lineage: Bacteria > Bacteroidota > Bacteroidia > Bacteroidales > Muribaculaceae > Paramuribaculum. Next base: position 11,821 of record CAZAUV010000012.1, on the reverse strand, counting down.
GTGGCCCACCGGGGCGCTGAACGCCACGGGGAAGTCATATGGCGCCACCATCTCGGCTATCATGGCTTCGACGCTCTGATAGTTGGCGTCGGCTTCCGCTCCCTTGAAGTTGCCCACGATGAGGCCTCTGAGGCGGGGGAGCACTCCGCTGAGCTTCATCTGCCAGAGCATGCGTTCGATGCGGTAGATAGGCTCATTTATATCCTCTATGACGAGGATTGAGTCGGGGCGCAGCATATCATAGGGCGAGCCGATGAGGCCGTGGAGCACGGCGAGGTTGCCCCCCAGCAGAGTGCCGGCGGTCCTGCCGGGGCGGTTGAGGGGATGGGCCGGGGTGGTCACCTCGATCTTCTCTCCCCTGAGCAGGGCAAAGAGGGCCTGAGTGGCGGGGTGGCCGGAGCCGTTGGTCGACAGATGACGTGCCATGGGGCCGTGGATGGAGGCGATGCCGTTGGCGCTCCAGAGAGCGTGGAGGGCCGAGATGTCGCTGAAGCCCACGAGCCACTTGGCGTTGGCCCTGAGGGGGAGGCTCTCCATGGCGGGGATGAGATGCACGGCGCCGAAGCCTCCGCGGGCGCAGAGGATAGCGCGGATCGAGCGGTCGGTCACTGCGGCGGCCAGGTCGGCGAAGCGGTCGGCGACAGTGCCGGCAAACGACCCTGAGCGCCCTTTGGCGTGGGGCATCACCACCGGGGCAAAGCCCTCGGCGGCAATCACTGCAGCGGCCGAGTCGATGAGCGCGGGATTGACGGCTCCCGAGGGCGCGATGATGGCGATGCGGTCGGCCCGGTTCAATGAGGGCGGGACGATCAGGGGAGAGCTTATGATTGGTGTGGAGTGCATAGCGATGATAGGTTTTGTGGGGTTTTCAGGCAACGCTGACGGCTACGCCGGCTTCGCGCCGGATGCGGTCGGCCACGGCCTCGAGCTCTTGGCGGCTCACTTTTTCGAGCGAAGGCTCGGGAGTGGAGCGGTCGATGGAATAGATCATCACCTCCCGCGGGCCTATGGCGCGATAGGCTGCGATGAGGGCATCTATCTCGGTCGGGGTGGTGTTGTCGACCCGGCGCCCGTCATGTTCGCCCCGGGTGAGCATCGTCTGGACCACGCATTGGCTGCCGAAGGCCTTGATGGTGTCGATGGCCTTCGGGGCCGTATAATCGGCCGCTCCCGGGCGGTCGAGCAGCCGCATCGTCTCGGTCACGGCCGAGTCGAGCTTGAGGATATTATTGTCAACGCGTCGGAGAGCGTCGGCCACTTCGGGGCGCATGGCCCGGGTGGCGTTGCTCAATACGCTCACTTTCACATCGGGGAAATAGCGGTCGCGAAGGGCCAGCGTCAGGTCAATCACCTCGGGGAAGCGGGGGTGAAGGGTGGGCTCGCCGTTGCCGGAGAAGGTGATGACATCAAGCCCCTCGCCGCGCTCTTTCATGCCGGCAAGGGTAGCCTCAAGGTCGCGGGCCACCTTTTCGAGCGGTGGGAAGCCTGTGGTGCCCTTCCCCTGGGCGTTAAATCCGGCCTCGCAGTAGAGGCAGTCAAAAGAGCATATCTTGCCGTCGTCGGGCGTCAGATTGATGCCGAGCGACGTCCCGAGGCGCCGGCTGTGGATGGGGCCGAAGACAGTGTCGTGAAATAAAACCCTCTGCATATTGTGAAAGGATTAGGCGGTTAAGATTCAGGGCCGCTGACCTGCCGGCCCCAAGGGTAATGCAAAAGTAGTGATTTTTTGCTTTTCTGCTTCCGGGGAGGTGGAAAAAAAAGGACAGAGGCTGCTCGCGGGAGCAGCCTCTGCCGGTTATGGGTGATGAGAGCCGGGGGCTCGCGGGGTCAGCGGACCACGACCTTGCGGGTAGCGGAACTACCGTCGGTGAAAGTGACAGTAACGAGGGCCACGGAGCCGGCCTGGGCATTGACCTTCATGGTCTTGGCTCCGGAGGTGCGGGCTATGGCGCGGCCCACTACATCGTTGACGGTCACGGCAGCAATATCGTTGCCTTCGACGCTGATAATGCCGTCGCCGACGGTGACATTAAAATTTGCAGGGTTGGCACCGGAATGGTCAACGAAGACATCTGAGATGGAGGTAAATCCCGAGGTCAGATTGTCGGGGTGGTGACCCTCCTTGGTGTTGGGCTGAGTGTAGGAGGGATCATATTCTACGGTCACTACGCTGCCCTTGTCGGCAGGGATGGTGGCGGTGTTGTCGGCGAGGTAGACCTCGGGCTCTACGGGCGTGCCGTCGACGCTGATGCGGGTGTGGAGCAGGTCGTTGTAGCGGAGGTTGAGCTTAGCGCCCTTTACCGAAGTGATGGAGGCCTTGGTGAGCTTGCCGTCGGCCCAGTCGATGTCAACGGTAAAGTTGCCGCGGGCCTTGAGGCCGTGGATATGGCCGGTCTTCCATTCGGAGGGGAGGGCGGGGAGGAGATAGACACACTTCTGGCTCTGGAGGAGGGCTTCGGTGATGCCGGAGGTGGCGCCGAAGTTGCCGTCGATCTGGAACGGGGGATGAGCGTCATAAAGGTTGGCATAGAGCTTGCCGTTGATCATATTCTTGAGGATCTGGTGCATGTGGTCACCGTCGAGGGCGCGCGACCAGCAGTTGATCTTCCAGCCCATCGACCAGCCGGTGGCGGCATCGCCGCGGAGCTTGAGGGAGTTGACGGCGGCGGTGAAGAGCTCTTCTGAGTCGGGAGTGATCTGTCCGAAGGGATAGAGAGCCATCAGGTGGGAGAGGTGGCGGTGCTGACCTCCGCCTTCGCCAACGGTGTAGGGGCTGTATTTCCATTCGCGGAGGATATCGTCGCCATTGGAGACGCCATTCTTGGTGTCGCCATAAGCGCCGGTATATTTCTCGATAGCGAGGCCGCGGTCCATCTTCTCATAGCGGTCTTTGAGGATAGCTATGTCAGCGGCCGAGATGCCGGAGTTTTCTTGTCCGAGGACATCGATTGCTTCGAGAGTGCCGGCAAAGAGCTCGGCAACGATCTGCTGGGCGTGGGCCACGCCATCCTGCGACGGGCCGTGCTCGGGCGACATCTCGTGAGGAGCCTCATAAGAGCCGTCGGAGGCCTTCTTAAGGCGCTCGATCCAGAACTCGCAGGCGCCCCAGAGGACGGGCATGATGCGCTTGAGATAGTCGTTGTCGAGGGTAAAGCGATAGTGCTCGATAAGGTGGGTGCAATACCAGGCATTGCCCACTACATATTCGTTGCCCCAGGATGAGCCTGCGCCGAAGATATTGTTTTCGTTGAAGATCGACCAACCCTTTGTCGAGCTGGGGTTGCTCACGCGGGTCAGGGGGTTTTGACGCCACTGGGGCTGGATGGTCACCTGGTTGATGATGTAGTTGGTAAACTTCTCGTGCATCTCCGAGAGGTTGGCCGGCTCGGTGGGCCAGTAGTTCATCTCGATATTGATGTTGGCATGGATGTCGGCACACCAGGGATTAACGCTGGAGCCGCCGTAGGGGCGGTGGGCATTGAAGCCTGACCAGATGCCCTGAAGGTTGTTGGGCAGGTCCACACCGCGTGAAGAACCGATAGCGAGATAGCGGCCATACTGATAATACATCTGCTCGATGGCGCGGGTATATTTCTCAGGACCGTTGCCGCCGTTGTACCGGGCGCGGAGCTGATCAGTCGGGATGTCGTTGGAAGCGCCTTCGAAAGCGATGTCGACGCGGTCAAACCAGGGGGTGTAGTCGGCCACGTGGTCGGTATAGATAGCGTTCCAACCCTTGGCGGCTGCCTGGTCGGCGAGCGACTTGATGTCGTCGACGAGAGTGGCGGTGCCGGAGGTGTAGGAGGGGTCTACGGGATCGTAGTCGGTGCCTGCGGCGAGGATCACGAGCACCTCGTTGGCGCCCTTGACGGTAATGCCGTCGGCGCCGGTGGTGATGGTGCCGCCGGTGGGGACCACCTTAAAGGTGGTGGCATAGCTTACGGTCTCAAACTTGCCGTTGTAGGAAGCATATCCGTTGGCATACGAAGCCTTGTCGGTGAGCTTGGTGCCGGGATCATACTGGAAGTTGAGATATATCTTTCCGGGCTTGGAAGCCGTGAAATGCATGGCGATGACCTTGTCGGGATAGCTCGAGATAAATTCGCGGCTAAACTCGGTGCCGTCGGCAGAGGTGAAGTTGACTGTCGCGGTGGCGTTGGTGAGGTCGAGAGTGCGGTAGTAGTTGCTGACGGCATTGGCATCGGTCCAGCCGAAGTCGGCATTGTCGTCGGGAACGCGGATCATCACATTGCCGAAGCTCTGGAAGCCGCCGTAGCCATTTTCGCCTGAGCCGTGGTCGTTCTTAGTGCCGCGCCAGAGGGTCTTCTCTGTAACTGACACCTCCTCTTCATGGACACCGCCGAGCACCTGGGCGCCTAACTGACCGTTGCCGATAGGGAGGCCGTGGTTCATCCAGTCGGTGCCGGGAGCGGTATACCAGAGGGTGAAGTTATTGTCGGGAGTCCAGCTGTCGGTGCCGTTGACGGTAAATTCGCCATAGACCATTTTGCCGAGCTCAATGAAGGAGACGGGATTGTTGATGTCGCCGGCATTGTAGCAGCAGAACTGACCTCCGACCGAAGAGCCGCCGTGCATGTTGATGCATCGTTTTGACTGGTTGTCGCAGATCTCAATCTTCTTGGTGTGATTGGCGTTGGTAGACTGCACCAGGGAGAAGCCGGGAGCATAGGGGGTCTTGGAGGTCTTGACGCTGCCTTTTGAGCCGGCGTTGCCGTCGATGACGAGATATTCGCCGTTTTTGTTGATGATCTGGCAGTTGTCTTTGTCGCCTACGATCTTCCATTCAGCGGCGGGGTTGGGGGCGGGACGAGCCTGAAGGGCCGACTTGCCTACACCGTCTGACACGATGATATTGCCGCCATTGCCCCACTGGATGTAATACCATGTAGAGGCATTGTCGGTCGAAAATACGGGCAGACCCTTTATGGAGGGGGTCACGGGAGTTGTCGTGGCAAGGCCAAGGCAGTTGCCTTTATCGGCCTTGGTGTAAAGGCCTATTTCCTTGTTGAGGGCCACGCCGCCAAGGCAGTTGAAGCCCTGAGAGGGGTTGCCGACGGGGAAAATCTCTACGGAGCCGGGATAAGCGCTCTGAGTCGACTCGCGGACGATGAAGACATCGCCGTCGGCGGCTGTGATCAGACGGTCATCAGACATTTTGGCCTGGTTGCCTTTTTTCGACACCAGTTTGAAGCCATCCTCATCGCCGATAAAGGCCCAGAGCTGAGCGTCGTTGGTGGGATCGAGGAAGGCGGTCTTGACCTTCTGGCCGGAGCCTTTGTCCTCGAGGGCGGCGCTGGGGTTGAGATGACGGAATGTGATTACGTGCCATATGGCGGAAGCCGTGTTGGGGGCAAATTCGGGGAAGTCAACGGCATAAGTGGGGTTTTCGCTGTTTTCACCCTCAACATCCGTGATGGTGAGGCAGTTGCCGTTATCGCCCTTGGTGTAAAGGCCTATTTCTTTGCCGACGTCTACGCCGCCGAGGCAGTTGAAGCCCTGGGTAGTGTTGCCCTGGGGAAGTATTTCAAATGAGCCTGAGTAAGTGCCGTTGGAAGTGGCGATCATGCTGAAATTATCGCCGGAAGCAGCCGTGGTCAGGCGGTTGTTGGCCATCTTGGCCTGATTGCCTTTCTTGGAGACGAGCTTGAAGCTGTCCTTAGTGCCGATAAAGGCCCACTGCTGACCTTCATTGCTGCTGTTTTTGGTGGCGGTAAGCACCTTCTGACCGGCGCCTTTGTCTTCAAGAGCGGCATTGGGGTTGAGATGCCTGAAGGTGATAGTATACCACGTGGCGTTGGAGACATCGGAAGCAAACTTGGGGAAAGTCTGCGCCGAAGCCGTTGTGGCCCCCGCTCCTATGAGCAGACACCACACCAACATTCTGAAAAGAGTAGATAGACTTTTCATCAAATTTATTAGATATTAAGGTGTTATTGATTGCTATTGCCGTATCAAGGGAAAGCATTCCCATAATCTCAGCAAATATAGTCAATTAATCGATAATAATCTAAAAAAATGACAAAAATAACATTCTTTCACCCTTTTATAATTTCAGAAGATTTGGCTCGCCATGACGGAGGCTGACCGGGGGCGCCGGCGTGGTAAATAGCTGCCGCTCCCCCTGCCAGAACCGGCATAAGCCGGGAAAACGGCAGGGGGAGCGGCGACAGAGAGTGATAAAAAAGAATGGGGGGCTTGGCGATACCGGAAATCAGCGGGCCGATGCCGGGCGCAGGAGTCGGCGGTTTTGGTAGCGCAGGAGGATGTAGGCGGCTATCATGTAGACTCCGGCCAGCAGCCATGTCATCAGGTAGGAGTGCATCTCCTCAGGGAGGGTGGAGCCATTGGAGTTCATGCGGATGAAGCCTTCCATGCCGCGGACGGCGGGGACACAGTCGCCGATCATCACCCAGAAGGGGCTCATGGCATATCGCGGCCAGGTCAGGCCCGAGAGGAAGAGGAGAAACACCGAGGTGAAGACGATGACCAGCAGCGAGCTCTCGCGCTCGGTGACGAAGACGCTCAGTGCAATGCCTAAGAAGGCTGAGGCTATGAGCATCGGCAGGAGATAGACGAGCTCTTCCCAGCATGAGCCTACGTGGGGGAGGGAGAATATCTCGGGAACGATGTGGATGACGTAGAGGGTCAGGGGAATGTAGATGGCCACGTAGCAGAGCATCTTGCCCAAGAGGGTGGCGGAGGTAGGGGCGGGGATGGCCAAGGGATCGTAGAGGCCATTGCGGCGGCGGCGCTCCGAGCCTCCGGCGGCTATCATCGTCACTCCCAAGAGCATGCTTTGCTGGAGGATAAGGATCACGATGCCGGGGATGATAAACGATGCGAAGCCCTGGGTGGGGTCGCCCATGAAGAAGCCCTGATTGTCAATCTGAGGCGCTGTCACGGCCCCTTCGACGGCGGCAAAGGGCTCGAGGGCGGCGGTGCGTATCTCAGAGCCGATGGCCATCTGGACCTCGGTCAGGGTGGAATAGAAAGAGCGGTAGCGGAGCAGGAGGCTCATCTCTGAATAGAAGGTGACATTGGCCTGCTCGCCGCGGCCTATGGAGGCGGCATAGTCGGAGGGGATGACGAGGATGCCATAGATCTCATGGCTGTCCATCATCTGCCGGGCCTCGGCCAGCGAGGTGGCGTAGGAGTGGACTTGGATGGCCTGGGTGGCATCGGCCATGCGGATGAGATGGCGCGACTCGGAGGTGGCCGACTGATCGACCACGGCGATAGGCATCTCTTTGACTATCTCGGGGTTATATATGATGGTGTAGACCAGCGGATAGAGCAGGGGGAGGCCAAGGAAGAAGATGAGGACACCGATGTCAGTGCCCACCAGTCTCATCTCCCGGGCAAAGACGCGGCAGAGGGAGCCCCACCAGGAGGTGGGACGTTCGCTGCGGGTCGAGGGTGAAGAAGCATCAGTCATGGCTTAAGGGACATAGACGGGGTTGAGATAGCGGGAGCGGAGGCGCCGCAGGCCGATGAGACCCACGAGGGGGAAGATGCAGAGGGCGGCCAGGAAGTGGCGTGAATAGTAGAGAGGGATGCCGTTGAGCACCTGGTCGATATAGATCAGGAAGTAGTAGCGGATGGGAAGGATGTAGCTGAAGATGCCCACGGCCCCATACATCTGATCGACCGGAAATGAGAAGGCGGCGATGGAGAAGGCGAGGATGCCGGTCAGGGAGCAGAGCGACACGGCCAGGCGCAGGTTGGGGAGGATGCAACACCAGGCCACGGCATACCATTGGCAGGCGATGATAAGCAGCTCCATGGCCAGGATAATGTGCCACACGGGGCAGTTGATCGGGAAGCCGCCATAGCCGTAGAGGATGGCGATGATGGCATTGCCTACGATGCTCCAGACGACAAACTGCGGGATGAGCTTGCCCATGAGGGCCACTATCATCGAGCCTCCGCTGCGGCGCAGGAGCTCGCGCGAGGTGCCATCCTTAATCTCGATGCAGATGGTCCAGGCGGTGATGAGGGTGATTATCAGGGCGAGGAGACCGGGGACAAATGAGTTGCTCAGATAATAATTGTAGTTGAGCCAGGGGTTGCCGGGGGTCTGGAAGTTGAAGTTGACGGGGTTGATGAGCTCGCCGGCCGTTGACGCGGGGAGTCCGGCCGAGGTCAGGGTGGTCACCGACACTCCGGCCGTTGTCGTGACGGCCTCGGTCTTGAAGCCCTTCAGGGCCAGGGTGCCGGGCACGAAATAGGTCAGGTTGGTGTAATATGATATAGTGGCGGGGCGACCGCTGAGGACGTTGCGCTGGAAGTCGGCGGGGATGAGGAAGAAGCCGAAGGTCTTGCCGGTCCTCACTTCGTCGAGGGCCTTGGCGTAGCTCTCGGGGGTGGAACAGATGTCGAGGAGCTCGCCGGCGCGCAGATTGCGGGTAATCCGGCGGGAGAGGGGCGAGTGGTCGAGATCCACCATCGCCGTGGGCACCTTCAGGGGGAGGCCGCTATCCATCAGGTTGAGGAAGAAGAAGGCCCCGATGAGCGGGACGATCACCATCACCACCAGATAGATGCGCCGCCCGGCGAGCTGACGGCAGCCCTCGGCTATTGCGGCGATTAATCCATTGTGTTTCATAGCCTCACTCTCTTGCGGTCAGTTATTTACGATAGATGACGGTCATGCCGGGGCGGAGGTCGGGGAGGTCGGTCGAGGGCCGGGCGCGGACTTCAAAGGTGCGGGAGTCCCAGTCGCCGGTGGTCTTGGTGGCGCGCCAGGTGGCATAGCTGCCCATATCGCGGATATAATATATCTCGGCTTCCACCTCTTTGTTATCGAGGGCGGGTATCATCACGGTGATTTTTTCGCCTTGCTTCATCGAGGAGAGGAGGTCTTCGCGGACATTGAAGGTAACCCATTTGTCGGCCACCTTGAGGATCGACATCACAGGCGCGCCGAGGCTCACGAGCTCTCCCTCATGAGGATAAATCTGGTCGATCTGGCCGTCGCAGGGAGCTGTGAGATACTGGTCTTCGAGCAGGGCGTTGACTTCGTCGACGCCGCCCTGAGCCACGGTGACCATGGCGGCAGCGCTCTCTTTATCTTCGCGCTGGGCACCGTCGCGGGCCATCGAGAGCTGGGCGGCGGCGGCTTTCTCGCCGGCCACGGCGGCTTCATAGGCGGCCTTGGCTTCGTCGCGGCGCTGCTCGCTGACCACCTGCTCGGCATAGAGGGTCTCCATGCGGCGATAGGTCTTTTCGGCCAGAGTGCGTGCGGCGGTGGCCTGAGCGAGGAGCTCCTGAGCCGACGTGATAATCTGCGAGCGGGTGCCTGCATCGATCTTGCGGTTTTGGGCCGCTGCGGCATCTTCCATTGCCTTGGCCTGGAGGAGCTTGGCATCGGCAAGCGACGAGTGGATATGGACGAGGGTATCGCCCTGCTTCACCATATCCCCTTCATGGAAATAGACCTCCAGGACACGCCCGGGGAGCTTGCCGGCCACGCGGATGGAGGTGGCTTCGGCCTGGCCTTCAATTATTTCTGCGGGCTTCTTCATCAGGCAGAAGCCTATGATGGCGATGACAGCCACAGCGATGATCACTACTATGAGCGCCACGGCTATGGCGCGGCTTTCTCTCTTGACGGCCTGGTTGCCGGAGGGGGTTATGGTGGAGTGGTCGGTTGACATAGTTATTACGGGATGAAAAAAGGTGTGGAGATTCTTATGATATGGAGGGGGGATTAGTAAGCGAGGGTGCCGAGCACCTTGGAGAGGTAAGTGTCGCAGAGCATCACGTCAATGGCTGCGTCGATGTTTTCGCTGCCGGCCTTGAGCCATGCGGTCTGGGCGGCCATCACATCATCGGGGGTCATCACCCCCTCGCGGAAGGCCAGGCGTGCCTGGCGGAGATTTTCGTCGGCTTTGGTCATATTGCTCTCTGTCATAGTGAGGGTCTTGAGCGCCTCGCGGGAGCGGAAAGCGCTCTGGCGCACCTGGAGATCTACCATCTCGCGGGCCTCCTCGAGCTGGAGGCGGCGCACGAGGGCTTCGCTCCTGGCGGCGCGATACTTATTGTAGTTGCCGCCCCAGTGCCAGATGGGGATGGTGAGCATTGCACCTACGGAGAAGGCTCCCGAGAAGCGCTTCTTGAAGCCGTTAAACATATTGGGGTTGGAAAACTCATAGGAGCCGACGAGAGCCACATTGGGGAGCATCGAAGAGAGGGCCACCCGGCTCTGCTGATCGCCGGCGTCGGCGGCAAAGGATAGGGCGCGGAGGTCGTCGCGGCGGGCATAGACGTCGGCCATATTGTAAGATGTGGCCACCGGAGTGACGTCGGCAGCGCTCACCGCCGGCTCGCTGTCGACAGGGTCGAGGGGGGTGTCGACGGGCATCCCGCATATCTGGGCGAGGGCCATGCGGGAGAGCACCACGCCATTGTCGACCTTCGTCAGGTCAACATTGGCCTCATTGAGCTTCACCTCCACCGAGAGGAGGTCGGAGCGAGTGGCCATGCCTTGCTCGACCAGCAGAGCCACGTCGTGGCGGAGCGAATCAAGCAGATTGACATAGCTCTCGGCCAGCTTCTTCTTGGCGCGGAGCGACACCACCTGCCAGTAAGCGGCATCGACGGCATAGACCACGTCTTGGGCAGTGTTTTCGGCCAGAGCTTTGCGAGCCTCTTCGGCATAATGGGCCATCTTGTTGAGGGCCATAATCTTGCCGCCCATATAGATGGGCTGGGTGAGTGTCACTGCGCCGAAAAACACATTGTGGATGTCAAACGTCATGGCCTCTTTGGGGATGAGCGCCACTTCGGAGGGTATCGGCTGCTTATTGGGGCCTAAGACGGGCTCGCCCGTCATAGGATTTTTGACGATATTGAACTGATAGCTCTGCGAGGCGAGGTCGAAGCTCTTGATCGGCAGGAGCTGGTCGGAGTCAAATATCGAGAGATTTTTCTGATTATATAGGTATCCCCCGGCAAAGTCTATGGCTGGGAGATAGGCCGCAAAAGCCTCGCGGCGTTGATAGCCGGCGGCGCGGGTCTGCTCGGCGGCGATGCGTAGCTGCTTGTTGTTGTTGAGAGCCATGGCCCGACAGGAGTCAAGCGTCACAGCCACCGACCCCTCGGCAGGGGTCACCATCGGCATCGGTTGGGCTCCGGGAGCTTGAGCATAAGCTACGGGAGCGGCAATGATAGTCAAGGCAAAAGCCATTAACGAGCCGGAAAGGAAATTTGACAGTTTCACTTTATTTGTTAGTGGATAAGATTTGCGATGAATGAAAAATGTCATGGGGGCAGGGGCCTCATGAAGAAGGCCTCTGCAAATATAACCCTTTGAGGACTCAAAATGTTGACTCCCCGACATAATCTCCCCCAATTACCAACCTTTTCCCAAAAACTCCAATTTTCTCTCCGCCGCCGGGCTACGGGAGTCGGCATAAAAAGGCGGGGAGGATATGCCGGCGCTGTGGCGGGCATATCCTCCCCGAGGTATGGGTGTCGGTCAGCTTGTCGGGGGCTTATTCAGCCTTGCCGTTGGAGCCGAGGACGTTGACGATCTTGTGCTTATAGAGCTTCTCCATCTCGTCGCGGGCGGGGCCGAGATATTTGCGGGGGTCAAATTCGCCGGGCTTGGTGGCAAACACCTCGCGGATAGCTGCGGTCATGGCCAGGCGGCTGTCGGAGTCGATATTGATCTTGCAGACAGCGCTCTTGGCAGCCTTGCGGAGCTCCTCTTCGGGGATGCCGATGGCATCGGGGAGCTTGCCGCCATATTTGTTGATGGTGTCAACATATTCCTGGGGCACGGAGCTGGAGCCGTGGA
>CAZAUV010000011.1:0-30480 GCA_964488335.1 uncultured Bacteroides sp. | reverse complement strand
GCTCTTTCAAGAATGAAAATCTTGCGTCCTAACCGATAGACGAATGGGCCATCATCCATGACTGCCAAGGACAGATGAGCCTAATGACTCCAAGCCCTTATGCGGCCACGAAAAGATCTTTACGCGCCGAGACGGTTGATGTGGAGCTGGAGCTTGCTCTTGAGGTTGCTGGCCTTGTTTTTGGAGATGGTCTTCTTGGAAGCAAGGCGGTCGAGCATGGCTGTAACCTCTACATATTTAGCCTGAGCCTCAGCCTTATCGGTCATAGCGCGGAGCTTGCGGACAGAAGCGCGGGCAGCTTTAGCGTAATAACGGTTGCGGAGACGGCGGCTCTGAGTCTGACGAATTCTCTTGAGGGAGGATTTATGGTTTGCCATTATCAGTTTGGGATAATTGTCTTGGGTTGGTGTTATTGTTTATTGTAGCCCATAGCAGAATCGAACTGCTCTTTCAAGAATGAAAATCTTGCGTCCTAACCGATAGACGAATGGGCCGGCGGCATTGGGTTATCCCCAAAAGCGAGGGCAAAGGTAGGCATAATAAATGAAACTGGCAAATTGTAGGGCAAAAAATTGCTCTCTTTGATGCTTTTTCTCTATTTTTGCCGTGTGAAAGAGAAATCTAAGCTCATTTTATTGCGCTCAACCCGTTACAGCGACCGCAATGATATAGCCACGGCTCTAAGCCGCTCGGCCGGAGCCGTCAGCTTCCTTGTCAGCGCGGCCAAGGGCCCCAAGTCGGCTCGTCAAAGGGCTCTTATGATGCCTATGAGCATCATCGAGGGGGAGCTTACAGTGAAGCCCGGCCGCTCTATCGGCACTCTTTCTGACATCACTCCCTCGGCTCCGCTGATGGCGCTATATGCCAATCCGGTCAAGACTTCTGTGGCGCTTTTCATGGCCGACCTGCTTTCGGCGGTGGCCCGCGAGGGTCAGGCCGACCCCGCTGTTTGGGACTTTGTGGCCTATTCCGTTGAGTCGCTCGCAGCCCTCCCCTCCCCGGCTCTCGCCAATTTTCCCATTATATTTGCCATGGGGCTCACTTCGATGCTGGGCATCGCCCCCGATGACGGCAATTACTGCCGGGGACGCTCCCTCGACCTCCGCGACGGCGTCTTTAGAGCTACGATGCCCCTCCACTCCGATGTGGCTACGGCCGAAGAGAGCCGAGTAATCGTATTTGCTTCAAGGCTCGGCTACCGGAATATCACCAGGCTGAGGCTCTCGCGCGACGACCGCGCCCGCCTCCTCGACGGCATCCTCCGCTATATGAGCATCCATCATGCCAAGGTAGATGCCCTCCGCTCGCTCCCTGTGCTACGCTCGCTATTTGATTAGTGGCCTGAGATGACCCACGAGGTCGTCGAGACTGATGTCGAGCGACTGCATTGCCTCGGCAAGTCCCGGCAGTGTGGCCTCATAAAACTCCCGCCGACGCAGCTCATGGACTCTCTCGCGGGCATCGGGCGACAGATAATAGCCCATACCGCGGCGGCTGACGATGATGCCGGCCTCCGACAGAATGTCAAAGGCCTTCAGGACGGTATGGGTGTTGACGCTCAGTTCCACCGAGAGCTCTCTCACCGAGGGTATGCGCTGCTCCGGCAGCCATGTAGATGCAAGGATGCGGCTCATTGCATCATCGACGATGCGCAGATAGATCGGCCGACTTGATTGCTGTCCTATATCCATATATTTCGGTGTGGTGAGGATCAGAGGCTATTCTGGCCCTTGGCCAGGCGCCTGTAAGAGAGCCATATAAAGAGCCCGCAAAGGACCACTATAGCAGAGGAGTAAAACCACAGGAAAGTTTTCATTCCCATAATTATCTGCCACGCTATCTCCTCCTGGTCAGGCATCTCCCGGCCTGAGATGCCGGCTTTCAGACCCTCGTTGAAGGCCATTATACCACCATACAGACCGCCGAAGAGGCCCTGAACGAATATTACCCCCACTGCGATGATGGCAGCGCGCCAGCGATGAAGCGGCCATGATGTGATGCAATAGAGGCACACCAGAGTGGGCAATGACGAGCCTAAATAAGAGAGACACATGAGCAGCGGGCTGAAATAATCAAACACATCGCACGTTAACTTAGAGTCAGCACCCATCATGAGGCTCCCGTGCTTGAGGAGGAAGGTGGTAAGCGACTGGGGCAGATAATAAGTGACAAGTCCTAAGCCTAAGATTATTATCAACAGAGCCGCGAGTTTCTCGCCCGCCGTGGCCGGCAGCTGACCGAACTGAGAGGGAGAGATGGTGCCGCGGACAAAGACGGGGCATATATAATATGTGATGGCGGGTATGAGGATAAGGATACTCACAATAGTAGATCCGTAGGCTATCTTGCTGCTCCCCCATATGATAAGCGAGGAGATGACACCCATAACGATGGCCACTAAGATAAGGGTCTTGAGCCTTGGAAGCATCAGCTTAATGATGGCGGCTACTCTGCTCCAGGTGAAGCGGTCGGGGGCAATTGCAGGGGAAATCATGGCTCGGCAGGGATTGAGGATGAGTTGATTACTGAGAGGATGGCGTCGCGCTCCTGACTGTGGAGGGCGCTATAGAGCAGATGGATATCCACCTCTCCTTGGGCGTCTTCGCCGCCGGCCGGAAGGATGGAGCGGAAGCGCCCTATGTCACTGAGCGAGAAGAGGGCGGCGCGTGGGGGAATATTGAATATGCCGAAAGCGATGCGCTCTGTCAATGCGGCTATTCCACGGGCAAAAAGCAGGTGTCCCCGGCTGAGCATCACGATGCCGTCAAAGAGCGGCTGAAGGTCGGCCGTGGTGTGGGTAGAGACTATGATAGTCTGCTCCGGTCCGGCGCACCGGGCCATCATGCGCCGGAGGATGTCGCGGCTTCCTATGTCGAGCCCGTTGGCCGGCTCGTCGAGGAGCAGGAGCGGGGTCTGTAGAGCCAGGGCATATGACACCATGGCCTTCTTTCTTTCACCCAGGCTCATGGAGTCAAAGGGACGGCGACCGTCGATACCGAAATCGCGCAGGTTGTCGCGAAGCATTTCAGCATCAAAGCGGGGATAGAAGGCGGAGCCGTGGAGGCGGGCAAGCATCTCGACATTATCAGCTGCCATCGCCTCATCATCCCCGACAAAAAAGATGTCGCGCAGCTGCGAAGGCAGACGCATACGGGTGTCGTGCCCACTAATCATCACTCGCCCTTTTGTCGGGAGAAGGAGCGTGGCGAGGAGGCGGAGAAGAGTGGTCTTGCCCGCACCATTCTCTCCCAAGAGGAGATGGATACCGGGACCGATCTGACACGAAAGGTCACGAAGCGCCTCCGCTCCGTGACCGGGATAGGTATAGGATATATTGTCTAATTCTATCATTTCTCACTCGGTTGCAACGGGTGTGACAGTGAAACCCTGAGCCTGAAGCAGGGCGATGATGCCCTCTTTGCCGGGCAGATGACCGCAGCCTACTACCACTACTACAGGCTTCTCGGCCATGATGGCAGGGAGCTTCTCGCCCCATGCGCGATTGCGCACAAGCAGGAGCTTCTCAATCTTCTCAGGGGTCATTTCAGGATTGTCATAGAGAATTTTCTCTACGGCAGGGAGGTCAAACGACTGGTAAGCGGCGGCGAGCTCCGCAGCCTCTTTGACGGCTTTTTCATCATCGCGGACGACATCCATCAGCGTCTCGGCCTGCTCGGCTATGGGTGTATCATAAAGCACCCCGAGCTGATATTCAAAGGTCTCAAGGCCGGAAACACTCTTACCGGCTGCTTTGGCCATTGCCTGGAGGGTCTGATCAAGCTGTGCCTGGGGATCAAAACCCGGGAAGGCTTTCATTGCCTGGAGGATGGCGAGCTGACTGGAGATCATCACGGGCTTCATAGCCTCCATCTGGCTCATATCCATAGGCTGGCCCATATATTCGCTGAAGACAGCCGAGATGCTGTCGAGCTGAGCGGGTGTAAACACTTTTGAGAGGGTGGAATCAGCGGGTGCCATGATGTGGGGAAGAATCATCTGCTGCATTTCCATGGGGTTGAGGTTGGTCATATCCACCTCCCCTACCACTCCTTCGGTAGCTTCAAGGGCATCGAAAAGACCGGGGACCTTGGAGGGCATGTCGGCAGGAGCCACATGGTGGGTGCCGAAGATATATGAGGGCTTGGAGAGAGAGGGACCTTCCACCTTCCAAAGAAGCTGGGCTTGGGCGGCCAATGAGGCGCAGAGAGCGCCGAGGATAAGGGTTGCTACGCGTTTCATATCTGATGTGAGATAGATGTTAAGGGGATTGTTGACGAAGCCGCATCACCGGCGTCGAGGTGTTGTAGTGATGTACAACAGTGCAAAGGTAAGTCTTTTTTCTCATCCTCCAAATTTTTTCAGCAAAAAAAGTTTCCCCGGAAGGTCTTTTAGGGCCTTCCGGGGAAGCTGGGGATAGTTATGTCAAGGTGGGCTTCATTGTCGGCCCTGCCTTGAAGGCGTTGTCGCTTAGGGGATTATTCAAACCAGCGGCAAGCGAGCATTCCGAGATTGTCGCAACCGATGGTGCGGAGGTCGGAGATGACGTTGTTGCGGCAGTTGACATATGAGAGCTGAGTGTCAAAGGAGAGGTCGAGCAGGTTGAGCTGGTTGTTGTTGCAGATCAGACGCTGGAGGAAAGTGAGGTTGGTCAGCGAGAGAGAGGTCAGGTCGTTGTAAGCGCAGTCGATATACTGGATGTTGTTGCAGCCTTCGACATTGAGGGTAGCGAGCTGGTTGTAAGAGCAAACGAGGTCGAGGAGGTTACCGCAATCCTTAACGGTAAGGGAGGTCATGTTGTTATCGGTGCAGAGGAAGGAAGAGAGCATCGGGAGACCCTGGACATACATGGAGGTCATCTCGTTGGAGTCAACGTTGAGGTTCTTAAGGTTTACGAGGCCCACGAGGTTGAGGGTCGAGAGCTTATTGTAACCGCAGTAGAGGTTCTGGAGGTTGGTGCAGTCGTTGACATAGAGAGCTTCGAGGTTGCAGCCCTGGCAGTTGAGGGTCTTAAGGGTAGCGGAATTGGCTACGTTAAGCTCCACAAAGAGGTTACCGGAGCAGTTGAGGTTGGTCAGGGCGGGAGTGCCGCTGATGTTGAGCTCGGTCAGGCGGTTTTTGTAGCATTTGAGATCCTGAAGGGAGGTGCAGCCGTCAATGGTGAGGTTGGTCAATACGTTGCGGCTCACGTTAAGGGTGGTAAGAGCAGCGTCGTTGCTTACGTTTACACCGGTGAGTTTGTTGCGGCTGAGGTCAACGGTCTGGAGCTGGGTGAAGCCGGAGAGGTCGATAGAGCCTGCGAGCTTCTTATCTTTCCAGTCGATAGCGGTGACGTGGCCGTTGGCTACGGTTACACCTTCGATGGAAGCGAGCTGATTGAAGTCAGCGATCTTGAGGGCCTGAGCGTTTGACTCGCCGTTTTCAGCGGTCTGGGCAAGGAATGCCTTAAGCTGCTTGGCCTCGTTTTTGTTGATGTTCTGTGCGAAAGCCACTGTGCTTACACCAAGCATGATGGCAATCATAAGTAACGCTTTTTTCATAACTAAGTAGTTGTGGTGGATTATATTTGTTTTTTGTTTTTCTTGTTTTAGGCTTCCGTTTCCGGTTGCTTTACCTTCCTAACAACGGGGCTCGGAAAAAGGTTTTGGAAGGTTCACTTTTTTTGAAATTTTTTTCTTGAAAGTTAGGGTGACTCTCTGTCACAGTAGCATATCAGAACGGAGGGGGTGAATTGTCGACCGAGGGGGTGAATACTCCCGGAGCGTCCTCCCGGGGAGGTAAGGCATCGGCGCCTCCGGCAAAGTCGTTGAGATTGATGCCCGATGCCGTGGTCACGGGGCCGAAGGCTGTTGCATCGGCGTCGTCCCAGTTCTCGAAGCGGGCATATTTGGCCTTGAAGCGGAGCTTCACATCGTCGACGCGGCCCGAGCGGTGCTTAGCCACGATAAACTCTGCCAGTCCGCGGATATCGTTGCCGGCGGCATCGGTATCGGAGCGCAGATAATATTCCGGGCGATGAATAAAGCATACTATATCGGCATCCTGCTCTATGGCGCCGCTCTCGCGGAGGTCGCTCAGCTGAGGACGTTTGCCCTCTTTGGAGTCGCCGCGGCTCTCTACGGAGCGATTGAGCTGCGACAGGGCCACGATGGGGATGTTGAGCTCCTTGGCGAGCTGCTTTAGCGAGCGCGATATCATACTCACCTCCTGCTCACGCGAGCCGAAACGCATCCCGGAGGCATTCATCAGCTGAAGATAGTCAATGATAATCATCTTCACCTGATGCTCCCTGACAAGGCGGCGGGCTTTGGTGCGGAGCTCAAAGATTGAGAGCGAGGAAGTGTCGTCGATATAAAATCCGGAGCCATAGAGATGCTTGACGCGGGCAAAGAGCTGATCCCACTCGGCCTGCGACAGCTTGCCGCTCTTTATCTTTTCGCCCTCGAGCTCGCAGACGTTGGATATCAAGCGGTTGACAAGCTGGAGCTTCGACATCTCAAGGGAGAAAACGGCCACAGGGATATTGTAGTTGATGGCCATATTCTTGGCCATGGAGAGCACAAAGGCTGTCTTGCCCATAGCAGGGCGGGCAGCGATGATGATAAGATCGGAGTTTTGCCAGCCCGATGTCAGCTTATCGAGCTCATGAAATCCGCTCTCAAGACCGGAAAGGCCCGATTCGCGATTGGCGGCGGCCTCGATCTGAGCAACTACCTGACCGATGATAGGGTCAATCTGCGTAACCTCCTTCTTGACATTGCGCTGCGAAATCTCAAACAGGCGACCCTCAGCCTCCTGGAGAAGGTCTTCCACGTCGTTGCTTTCGTCAAAGGCTTTCTTCTGCACCTCCGCCGAGAATGAAATCAGCTCGCGGGCCAGATATTTCTGAGCCACAATCAGAGCGTGATATTCCACATTGGCAGCCGAGGCAACGCGCATGGTCAGCGCTGAGACAAAAGCCGGGCCTCCTACCTCCTCAAGGGTGTTATCGGCACGGAGCTGCTCTGTCACCGTGAGCATATCAATGGGACGCTGCGAAGCGCCGAGGCTCTGGATCGCCTCATATATCTTACGGTTGACAGGCTCGTAGAAACATTCCGGCTTAAGGATGTCGCATACACTCGTGTAGGCATCCTTCTCCAGCATCAATGCACCTAAGACAGCTTCCTCCAGCTCGGCATCCGCCGGCTGCTGGCGACCGCCGTATTCATAGAGCGACTGATGGTCGGGCTTGCGGCGCGAGGTCGGTGCAGGGCTATATTGCTGGCGCAATGACGATGAAGGTGTATCAGGCATATCGGTATTAGGTTTAACGATGCAAAGATAAGAATTTTTCGCTACCTTTGTCATCGTTATGGTAATTTTTCCAAATGCAAAAATAAATCTGGGGCTGCGCATCACTGCGCGACGCCCCGATGGCTACCACTATATCGAGAGCCTCATGGTCCCGGTCCCCTGGCATGATATACTCGAAGCTGTTCCCGGAGTCGCTTCGTCCCATTCTCTGACCATCACGGGCCGCAGCGTCGATTGTCCTCCGGAGCAAAACCTCGTGATGAAAGCCGTCAGCGCTCTTGAGGAGGTGCTTCAGTCGCCCCTCCCCCCTTCTGATTTTTTCCTCCGGAAGATCATCCCCGACGGGGCCGGTATGGGGGGCGGGAGCGCCGATGCCGCTTTCGCTCTCACCCTCCTCAACAGCCTCTACTCGCTCGGCCTCTCCGACGACACTCTGGCAGAAGTCGCATCCCGGGTGGGAGCCGACTGCCCTTTCTTTATATTTAATAAGGTGTCGGCTGTCACCGGCATCGGCACGACCATCCTTCCCGCTCCTGATGCTTCGTCTGCCCTTAAGGTCCTCGACCCGATTATCCTGATAGCCAAGCCACCCCAGGGTGTATCTACCCGTGAAGCCTATGCAGGTGTTTCGCCTCGCCCCGTTTCCGGCCCCCTTCCTGCCGGGATTGTGGCATCTCTCCCACCCGAGGATTGGGAAGACGCAGGCCTGGTCAACGACTTCGAGACATCGGTTATGGCCCGTTGTCCGATGATTGGAGATGTCAAGGCCCGGATAAAGAGCTTGGGAGCAAGATATACCGCCATGACCGGCAGCGGAAGCGCCGTCTTCGGCATTTTCAGCCGGGAGAGCGACATTTTGTCAGCCCCTCTCGAAGAGATCTTCCCGGGATGTGACACCCTCGTGGCTCCTCTCTTCCGATAAGCTCTTCTGAACGATTTTCGGCCGATTATTGTTAAGTCTGTGAAGCCTTTCTTAAAGTTTGGCAGCATTTTTGCTATGCCTTCTTTGGGATAAGGCAATGCCACAATCCTCTTTAAGAACATCATCATCATGACAAACAATCAGCAGACCGACAAATCCACTCCCCATATCCATAATCTCAGCGCCGACGCTGAGACCTTTGACAATGTTCCCCAGGCCGAAACAGAGGCCGCTACGGATGGCGAAGCCCTTGAGGCAGAGGTAGTCAATGAGATGACTCAGATTGAGACCCTCACTCAGCAGCTTGCCCAGAAGGAGGAAGATCTCGCCAAGGAGAAGAAGGAATATCTCTTCCTCATGGCCGAATTTGACAACTTCCGCAAGCGCACAATGCGCGAAAAGAGCGACCTGATCAAAAATGCCGGAGAGAGCGTCCTTAAAGGCCTCCTGCCAATCGTCGACGACTTTGAGCGCGGCCTTGAAGCTTCAGCCTCCGCTACCGATGCGGCCAATGTGCGTCAAGGTATGGAACTTATCTACAACAAGCTCGTGGCATATCTCGCTCAGCAAGGTGTGAAACCTATCGAATCGACCGGCAAACCTTTTGACTCCGACCTCCACGAGGCCATAGCCAATGTCCCCGTGGCCGACCCGGAGCAGAAAGGCGTAGTTATAGAGACCCTTACCAAGGGATATAAACTCAACGATAAGGTCCTGCGCCACGCCAAGGTGGCCGTGGGTCAGTAATCATTACCCCCCTACTCCACTATGGCACAGCAACAAAGAGATTACTATGAAGTGCTCGGAGTGAGCAAGACAGCCACTGCCGACGAAATAAAGAAGGCCTATCGCAAGCTGGCCCTCAAATATCACCCCGACAAATTTGCCACCAAATCTGACGCCGAGAAAAAAGAGGCCGAGGAGAAGTTTATCGAGGCGGCGAATGCCTATGATGTGCTTTCCGATGCCGAGAAGCGCCAGAAGTATGATCAGTTTGGACCCTCTCTTGGCCCGCAAGGCTTCCCCGGCGGAGGCGAAGGCGGCTTCGGAGGCTTTGGTGGCGGCTTTGGTGGCGGCGGTCACTGGACCATGGAAGATATCTTCAGCCAGTTTGGCGACATCTTCGGCGCAGGCGATATGGGCGGCTTCAGGAGCGCCGGCTCATCCGCCAGAGCCCGTAAGCCCAAGCGCCGCGGCACCGACCTCCGCATCACCATCAAGATGACTCTGGCCGATATTGCTTCCGGAGTGAGCAAGACTCTCAAAATACCCACCTTCGTCAAGTGTGACCATTGCAACGGCACCGGTGCAAAGGATGGCACATCCTTCACCACTTGCCCCACCTGCCACGGCTCCGGCACTATCCTCCGTCAGCAGCAGACTATCTTTGGTGTCCAGCAAAGCCAGACCGTCTGCCCGACATGCGAAGGCGAAGGAAAGATTATCAATGAGAAATGCACCTATTGCCACGGCGAAGGTGTGGAGCGCAAGTCACAGGAAGTATCCTTCCACATCCCCGCAGGCGTCCAGGACGGCATGGTCCTCACCCTCAAAGGCAAAGGCAATGCCGCTATCCACGGTGGTGTCAACGGCGACCTCCTCGTGGTCATCGAAGAGGTCAAGAGTCCCGACCTCATCCGCGATGGCAACGATGTGATTTACAACCTTATGCTCGACTTCCCGACAGCAGCCCTCGGCGGCTCCGTCGAAGTGCCGACCATCACC
This sequence comes from uncultured Bacteroides sp., assembly GCA_964488335.1. Classification (GTDB taxonomy): domain Bacteria; phylum Bacteroidota; class Bacteroidia; order Bacteroidales; family Muribaculaceae; genus Paramuribaculum. Next base: position 20,540 of record CAZAUV010000011.1, on the reverse strand, counting down.
GGACGAGTCCGCCTCAAGATTGCCCCCGGCACACAGCCCGGCAAGGTGCTCCGCCTCCGCGGCAAGGGCCTTCCCTCCTACGACAATCCCCGCGAGACCGGCGACCAGCTTGTCAACGTCATGGTCTACATCCCCGAGACACTCACCGACGAGGAGCGCAAGACCATCGAAGAGCTTCAGGGGAAGCCCGAGATGCAGCCGAGTGAGAGCGTCAAGAAACGCATCTTCTCCAAGCTCCGCCATATCTTTGACTGACCTCCTCCACTAATATTATAAACCCTCTTCAGGGGCCGTCCGCAAGGCGGCCCCTTCCTTTTGTCGTCAACTTGGTTAAACCGGGAATTTTATTGCCCACCCATGAAAAAAGCCATCTAAAACAGATTCCTAAAAGAGAATTATGACGCGACATTTGCATTTTTAACATTTTTGTGTTAATTTTGTAGCCAAATTTAACACTCGGGACATATCTTTGATCTATGAAGCTCAACATTATCGCCTCATCAAGTGTTAATATTATATAATTTTCATAATCCTTAAAACACCCCTCCTTACCTCTTTTTATAATCCGACCGCCTGCGAGCCCGCTGCTCGCGACAAACCCTTCACACTCCGATGAAAAAATCCACCATCTGGCTCCTGACTATCATCATGGCTCTGACATTTGCCGGATTGCTGTATATGCAGATTTCATATATCAGCAATATGGTGAAGATGCGCCACGATCAGTTTGCCGAAGGCGTCAAGCGATCGCTCTACGCCGTGGCAACCGCCCTGGAGCAGGATGAGGCCAAATATTATCTGGAAGAGGATGTGTCCAACATCCAGTCGCAGCTCCTCCCCTCCTTCTCCCCTGATGGCAGTTCGTCAGTGGGCTCCATAACGTATTCCTTCACCACAGGCGAAGGTCTTGAGGGCGATCTCACCCTGAAAGGCGACCTTTCGTCGCTCTCTCCGCAGGGCTCCAATCTGTCGCTTAAAGACCGGCAGCGCTCGATGCAGGAGGTGCTTCGCGGACAGTATATCTATCAGCGCTCTCTGCTCAACGAGGTTATTCTCAATATCATCAGCCATGCCGGAAACCGACCTGTCACCGAGCGAGCCGACTCGGCCACGGTGTCGTCTTATCTCCGCACCGAGCTTGACAATAATGGTCTCACCCTCCCCTTTGACTTCGCCATTGTTAACCGCATGGGAGCCATAATCTACAGTACCCCCGGATACTCTCCTGCCAAGGCTACTGCCGGCTCCACCTTTGTCCAGACCCTCTTTCCCTCCGACTCCCCCGCCCGACTCAACTATCTGAAGGTCTATTTCCCTTCGATGGACGAATACATCTTCTCGTCGGTCAAGTTTATGATCCCGACCTTTGCATTCACGTTTATCCTCTTGGTTACTTTCATCTACACGATTGCCCTGACCTTCAGACAGAAAAAGCTGACCGAGATGAAAAACGACTTCATCAACAACATGACCCATGAGTTCAAGACACCCATCTCCGCAATCTCGCTCGCCGCGCAGATGCTCAATGACGGGGCTGTCTTGAAGTCGCCTAAGATGCTCGAGCACATCTCATCGGTGATCAACGATGAGACCCGTCGACTGCGTTTTCAGGTCGATAAGGTGCTCCAGATGTCGCTATTTGACCGCCAGGGAGTCACTTTTAAGATCACCGAGCTGGATGCCAACTCTCTTATTGACAACGTTGTCCATACCTTTAAGCTCAAGGTTGAGAAATATGGCGGCTCCATTGCGACTCATCTCGACGCCCCCGATGCCATTGTCCGCGTCGATGAGATGCATTTCACCAATGTTATTTTCAACCTCCTCGACAACGCCGTGAAATATCGCCGGGAGGATGAGCCCCTGCGGCTCGAAGTGACCACCCGCGACCTTCCCTCCGAAAACCGTCTTGAAATCACCGTGGCCGACAATGGTATAGGCATCCGCAAGGAGGAGCTTAAGAAAATATTTGACAAATTCTATCGCGTGTCGACCGGCAATCTCCATGATGTCAAGTGCTTCGGCCTCGGCCTGGCCTATGTCCAGGGCATCACCGGCAAGCTCGGCGGAAATATCCGAGTGGAGAGCGAGCCGGGCCACGGTACCAAGTTTATAATCACCCTACCGTTAACTGCTTAAAAAATATAATACCGATATAATTATGGAAGAACGACTCCGCATACTTCTCACCGAGGACGATGAAAATCTTGGCATGCTCCTCCGTGAATATCTTCAGGCCAAGGGATTTTATGCTGATCTCCAGCCAGATGGTGAGGCAGGCTATAAAGCCTTCCTTAAAGGCAAATATGATCTCTGTGTGCTCGACGTGATGATGCCCCGCAAAGATGGCTTTGCCCTCGCCCAAGAGATACGCGCCGTCAATGCCGACGTGCCCATCATCTTCCTTACGGCCAAGTCTATGAAAGACGACATCCTCGAAGGTTTCAAAATCGGGGCCGACGACTACATCACCAAACCCTTCTCGATGGAGGAGCTTGTCTTCCGCATCGAGGCAATCCTCCGTCGCGTCAAAGGGAAGAAAGGCAAGGAAATCACCATGTATAAAATCGGCCGGTTTACCTTCGACACTCAGAAGCAGGTGCTGATGATCGACGACAAGGTCACCAAGCTCACCACCAAAGAGAGCGAACTCCTTGCCCTCCTTTGCTCCCACGTCAACGATATCCTCGAGCGCAATTTTGCTCTCAAAGCCATCTGGATTGACGACAACTACTTCAACGCCCGCTCTATGGATGTCTATATTACCAAGCTCCGCAAGCATCTCCGCGAAGATCCCTCCATCGAGATCATCAACATCCACGGCAAGGGCTACAAGCTCATCGCTCCTGACGCCGAAAAGCTTTGATTTTAAGAGATTAACCGCCTGATTTCAGGCCCGATATTTTTCCCGGTGCCGCTCCCCTTTATCTTAAAAGGGTGTGACATCGGGATTGTCTTTATCACCTCCAACTAAAAAATTAGTGTTAAAATCTGTTAATCCTATTGCTAACTAAAAAATTAGTAGTAAGTTTGCACATCCAAACTAAAATCTTCGTTATCCAAGCCCTTTCAAGATATGACCGCCTTAGCCAAACTCACCGAGAAGGAAGAAGAAGTGATGACCATCTTCTGGCACCACGGCCCTCTGGCCATCCGCGAAGTCGTGGCTCTCTATCCCGAGCCCCGCCCCCACTTCAACACAGTCTCCACCTTTGTCCATATCCTTGAGCGCAAAGGCTACCTCTCGCGCCATAAAGAGGGCTCGTCGCTCATCTACTCCCCCGCCATAGCGATGGAGGATTACAGCCGCCTGACCCTCAAGGGGGTAATCAATAAGTTTTTCGACAATTCTTATCTCAATGTGGTCTCCGCTCTGATCAAGAGCGACAGCATCTCGGTCGATGAGCTTAAGGAGCTGATAAAGATAGTCGAGCAGTCAGACAACACTCCTCAATAATCCACCGCTATGGGACCTCTCACATCGTATGCCATCTCCGTGGCCATCATCTTAGCCCTGGAATATCTCGCCTACAAGAGTCTCCTTGCCTGTGCCACGACCTTCCGCCTCAACCGCGTCGCCATTATGGTCTCCTATGTCATCGCCCTCTTGGCTCTACCGCTTGCCCACAAGCTCTCAGCCTTTATTGAACCGGTCCACGACGGCAACGGCACTATAACCTTCGGCCATCCTACGGCCGCATTGGCCGACAATGAGCCCTCGCCATCCTCCCTCTGGAGCATCATCCCGCTGATCTACATAGCCGGAGTGATGGTGACGGCCATCCTTACAGCCATATCCTATATCAAGATGGCGCTTCTTATACGCTCGGGAAGCCGCCGCAAGGAAGGTCGGGTGACAATCGTCACAGTCGACTCACCCATCACGCCTTTCAGCTGGGGCAGATATGTTGTGGTCTCCCGCTCCGACGCATCCGAAGAGCTTATCATCTCCCACGAGCTGATCCACATAACCGAGGCCCACTCCCTCGACCTCATCATTGCCCGCCTTATGATCATCTTCAACTGGTTTAACCCCGCCGCATGGCTTATGGCCGACGAGCTCAGCGCCTGCCACGAATATGAGGTTGACCGCCAGCTCATCTCCCGGGGCATCAACGCCCGCCAATATCAAATGCTTCTAATAAAAAAGGCTGCCGGCCCTGTCTTCCAAACAATTGCCAACAGCCTGAATCATAGTCAACTTAAAAACCGTTTAACCATGATGACAAAATCAAAAACCACGAGCCTGCGCTCCCTCGGAGCCACCGCTCTCCTCGTCGCAGCAATGCTCGGCGTGGGCGTGACCAACTATCCCGCCATCGCATCGACCCTCGGCAACATCGCCGCTGCCGACCTCGGCAAAGGTAGCGAAAAAATCTCAGTCAAGCAAATCGCTGCCGCGCCCTCCACCCCAGCCACATCCTCAGCTCAGGTTCCCTCTAAGGAGATAGCCGTGACAGAGCTCCCTGCTGCCTCCGAGAAGGAGACTACCACCCCTGACATGAAGGAAGACGACAATCTCAGCGTCAAATCCGACGAGATAGTCGTTGTCGGCTACGGCGAGCCAGCTCCCTCTGCCCCTAAGCAAGAGGATAAAACTACGCCTGACGAAAAAGTCGTTAACGCCCCGGAGGTTTTACCCGTCTATCCCGGCGGTGAAGCAGCTATGATGCAGGCTCTTAGCAAGGAGCTTAAATATCCTGAGGAGTGTATGAAGGATAATATCCAAGGCCGCAGCATCATTCAGTTTACCGTGGGAACCGACGGAGCCATCCGCGACATCAAAGTCTTAAGATCAGCCGGTAATGAGCTCCTTGATGCCGAGGCCGTGCGCGCCACAAGCGTAGCCATCAAAGATGGTTGGACGCCGGGCAAAGTAGGCGGCAAGCCCGTAGCGGTGACCTACACCCTCCCGCTCATGTTCCGCATCCAACCCGACACCCCCAAAGACAGTGTTAAATAATCTCTTCTCTCCCTCCACGAAGGCGGGGCGCCTCATCCCGATGGATGAAGCGCCCCGCTCTGTATTTACAGAAACATCGTCATATAAGCAGGGACATATAACATATCTCCATCTTTACGTAAATCCTTGGTATAGATGAGATAACGTTTGCTGACACGAGACGAATATTTCTCACAAAACATATCAAGGGATTTATGCGCCTTATATCCGGATGATTTGACCTCTATCGGCTCTATCTTTGTGCCGTGGCTCAACAAAAAGTCTACTTCATATAAATGATTGCTCGTCTCCGAAGGAAAAGTATAATAATAAAGTTGATGACCGGCAGCTTTGAGCATCTGAGCCACTACATTTTCATATACATACCCGAGGTCGGCACTCAGCTTATCAGTAAGCAATTTCTCATAAATCTCATTGTCGGTAAACTTCTTGTCCCAGAAGGCAAGTGTTACAAACAACCCTGTGTCGCAAAGATACATCTTGAACCTGTCGGTACTCCTATGGAGAGCCATACCTACATTAGGGTCATTAGCGTGATACGACATATTTACCACCATGGAATCCTCCATATCAAAGATGAGCTCTCGCAACCGGTCCATCCGGTTGCCGTTGGTGATCGTAGTTAGCTGATAGCGGGAGTAGTTGGCCGACAGTTGAGCAGGAATCGACATAAACATCTTGGAGGCATTGCCGGTAGGATCTATCTTTATGAAATCCTGCTCATATAGCTTGATGATGGTGCGCTTAATCATATCTACCTTCATCATATTATTTGTCTCAATATATGTACTGACAGCCTGAGGCATACCGCCTATAAGCATATAGAGTCTGAAACGCTTCATCTCATTCCGGTTTCCGGCATCGCCCAGACCCTTATTCATCTCAAACATCTTATGCAGCATAGAGATTGAGACTTCATTGCCCATGGCCCATGAAAATTCTTCATAGTCCATCGGATAGAGTGTTAGGTCATATTCCTCGCTGGGGATAAGGATGTCCTTTACATTTTGACGGATAGAGATAAGCGAACCGGTCTCAATATAGTCATACCTCCCATCGGCAACGAGATACTTAATGGCTTGGCGAGCCTTAGGACAATTCTGTACCTCATCAAAAATTATCACCGACTCTCTCTCGTGAAGCTCTACGTCAAAGAGCATCTGAAGTCGCATGAAAATAAAGTCAAGGTCAGAAATATCATTAAAGAGGTCCCTTACTTCTTGTCTACAATTAGTGAAATCTATGGCTAAGAAGCTCTTGTACTCATGCTTGGCAAACGTGTTGGCAAGAGTAGACTTACCCACTCGACGCGCGCCTTTGATGAGCAGAGCGGTATGGCCGGCTGACGTATGCTTCCAGTCAACCATCTCCTCATATAGCTTTCTCTTGAATATCATATTATTGCATTATGGTTTCAGGCTGCTAAGTTAAGCTTTTTGTCACTCTCCCCCAAATTTGAAAGGGACTTTTTGTCACTCTCCCCCAAATTTGAAAGGGCCTCACGGAAAGCAGACCTGACAAAATCAGAAGTCTTCGTAGTCGGTGGAGAGGACTTCAAATTCGGTGCGCCGGTTGATCTGGTCGGCCGCCTCGCGATCCTCCTCGCCGAGACTCATCACATACTCCTCATCGAGGATGGTTCCCTCAGGGAACTGGGGAAATTGCTTGTTTACCCGCTTAGTGACTGTCTTGGGGCGAGTCTTGCCATAGCCTTCATACGAAAGGCGCGCGGGGGCTATACCGGCGGCAATGAGATAGTCCACCACGCTCTTGGCTCGGCGCTCTGAAAGGGCGTTGTTATACTCATCGGAGCCAACACGATCAGTGTGGGAGCCCATCTTGATGGTGATGTTGGGATTATCGATCAGGAGGGTAGCGAGGGAGTCGAGGGCGGCCGTACTCTCGGGGCGGAGGGTAGCCTTATCGAAATCATAGAAGATATTCTCTACTATATTGGGCTTATTGATCGAAGCGAGCACAAAGTCGACATTATACTCGGCATCCTCCTCGGCAATATCGCTCGTAAACTCCTGCTTGGCATTGAGGTATCCCCGCGCGCCGGCGAGCATGGCGTAGCTCACCCCGCGCTCAAGAGGAAATGAGAAGGTGCCGTCGTCGCGGGCTATGGCTTTCCGGTTGGAGCCGTCGTTGCCCACGATGCGTATCACCGCGCCGGGGACCGGTTCGTCGTCCACATCCACCACATAGCCCGAAATGAGTATCTTCAGATCAGGTAGTTCAAAAGAGAAGAGATGGTCATAGCCGCGGGCATCGCCGCGATTTGAAGAGAAATAACCCTTCTCCTTATCGGGGCTCTCATAAGCTATCCCGAAGTCATCGCCCGAAGAGTTGACGGGCGCTCCCATGTTTTCCACCTTCCAGCCTCCGCTCGGGGTGAGAGTGGCCCGGAATAGATCGAGGCCTCCCAGACCGGGATGGCCGTTGGATGCGAAGAATATCACGGAATCGGTGAGGCAATAGGGAAAGACTTCGTCGCCGGGGGTATTGATCCACGGGCCGAGGTTTTCGAGGGTTCCCACCCTATCCTTGACATTGATGCGCCATAGATCGCGACCGCCTTCGCCCGGCATATCCGAGGAGAAATAGAGCCAGTCGCCCGAGGGACTCATAGCGGGGTGGGCGTGGTTGCTGACGGTGTCGGATGTGATGGCAAACTCAGCCGGAGCGCTCCACTTGGCATCGGAGCGCTGAGAGGTATAGATAGCCGTCCGCGTATCAGCTCCGGGGCGGCGCACGGCACGAGTGAGATACATCGTGGTGCCATCGGGGCTAAAGGAGCAGACGCCCTCATCATGCTCCGTGTTGAGCTCACCCTCGGCGGCTTCAGGGCGCTGCCATTCACCGCGTTCATTTTTCTTGGAGAGCCATATATCGCCCCGCTTCATGCCCGTAATCTCACTCTTGGTGTCGCCCGTGGCCTTTTCGTTGGTGGAGGTGAAGTAAAGGACATCGCCGGAAAAGGCGGGAGCATAGTCGCTGCGGCGCGAATTAAACAGCTTGGCGGGGCGGACTATATAGCGGCTCTTGCGCTCGCGGGCTTCAAGGGCGGCGCGGGCGCCGTCGCGGCCGTTGATGGCCTCGGCATTGTCGGGGGCGAGGGCGAGAAAGTCGTCATAGGCCTTTATGGCCGGGAGATACTTCCCTTCGGCGTGAAGACTGCTGGCCAGCCGCAGCTGGGCAGTGCTGTCGGGCCATCCATAGCGGATGGCATTCTGATAGGCCGCCGAGGCACGGGCACTCTGATTGAGATGGCGATGACACTCGGCCATCTTCCACGCTATCTCGGCGCGGAGAAGGCGGTCGTCGCGCCGGGTCTTATTATATATCTTGCGATATGTCCGCGAAGCGTCGAAATATTCGCCGCGGGCCTTCTGCTCGTCGGCAGTGGCGAGCTTGGGGGCTTTGCAGGAGGGAGCTGATATGGCGATGACAAGGGTGGCCATCAGGGCGGCCACCACTGTCGGGAGGCTATGCTTGGTCATAGGAGTATAACGCTCCCTACCTTATTATTATTGTATGTGGCCCGGGGCTTCGGCTGTCGCAATAGCCCGTGCTGCAGCGCTCCGCTCATCAGCGCGGTCAGATATCCATGCAATCACCACTGACATCACGGGGCTCATGATGTTGAAGATGCAGAAGGGGGCATAGATCAGGGTGGCCACGCCGAGCACGCTTGCCTGAGTCATGCCGCAGGAGTTCCAGGGGATGAGCACCGAAGTGACTGAGATAGAGTCTTCGAGCGAGCGGCTTAACAGCTCCGGACGATAGCCGGCCCGGCTATAGGCGGCGCGATAGACGTTGCCGCCGATGATGAGCGATATATATTGGTCGCCCGAAACCATATTGAGGAAGAGACCTGAGCACACCGTTGCACTCACCAGGGAGCGGCGGCGCTTGAGGCGGGAGATGAAGAAGCTCGTCAACACCTTGAGCATCCCCGAGCCTATGATAATGCCGCCAAAGAGCATGGCTCCGAGGATCAGGTAGATTGTTGGGAGCATACCGACCATTCCGGAGGTGGAGGCAAGAGCATCGAGAGTTTCATTACCTGTGTTCATCTCTACCGGGAGAAACACTGCGCGACAGCTCGCCTCGATGACGGTCCCTCCTATGGAAGCACATATCGACGGCTGGGTCAGCCACATGGCCACCAGACCGGTAGCGGCTCCTACAGCCAATATAAGGAGGGTCTTCATCCTCATCAATATCATCACACATGTGATGAGCGGGACTATGGCGAGCCAGGGTGAGAGATTGAAGGTCGAGCGAAGGGCATCGGTCACCGCGGCAGCATTATCGGCAGTGGCATCGCCTGTATTCACCAATCCAACGATGAGATAGACGATGAGGGCTATCGACATGGCGGGAACAGTGGTGATCATCATATTGCGTATATGGCGGAAGAGATCCACTCCGCAGGTGCCGGAGGCGAGGACGGTGGTGTCGCTCAGGGGCGACACCTTGTCGCCGAAATAAGCGCCTGAGATGATAGCGCCCGCTACCCACGCAGGCGACAGTCCGAGAATGGAGCCGATGCCCATCAGAGCTATCCCGATAGTGGCGATGGTGGTCCACGATGAGCCGGTAATCACCGAGATGAGGGCACACACTGCACATGCCGCCGGGAGGAAGAAGCGTGGGTTGAGAAGCTGCAGGCCCTCATCGATTAACAGAGGGACAGTGCCGGAGAGCATCCATGTGGAGGCCAATGCTCCGATAAGCAAAAGGATAGGAATGGCAGGAATAATCTGCCTGGCGCTCTTAAGGAGACCATACCACATCATCCTCACCGGGCGACGGGTGGTCAACACGGTGAGGAGGAAAGCCAGGAGGGCCGACCCGCCGAGAATCCATGGTGAGAAATCGAGCACGGCGTCAGCGCCGCGGAGCACCACAGTGGCAGTCAGAGCGACAATAAGTGAGGCAAAAGGGATCACCGACACCCCTACCGAGGGAGTAGTGGCCCTGCTTCGGATATATTTTCCCAATGGGATATTTCTCATCAGAGAGTGTAAAAGATAGAAATGATGTTTAGACGACTGTTATTAATCTGCAAAATTACTCAAAATATATTATCAGGGCGATAAAGAGCCTCTCAATCTTTACCGATTTTTAGGTATTTTAGGATTTCTTAGGCCGGAGTAATTTTGCACTCGTAAAAAAATACTTGACTTCATTACATCATCATCACGCATGACCCTCCGCCCGATAATCCTTTCCCTCCTCGCCGCCGCGGCCATAACTTCCCCGGCAGAACCCGCTGATACTACCGGTTACACACGCTATCGCTTCGGCTCCTACGGCGAAGTGGTGGCTCAGGCCAAAGACTATGGTATCAACCGCTTTGCGTCTCCCGAAGGCAACAGCCGTTTGCGCCGGGGCTCTATCGCCATCCCACGGTTTGTCATCGCGGGCGATTACAAATTCTCGCCAAAATGGATTCTCTCTTCCGAGATAGAATTTGAAGCGGGGGGCACCGGCTCGGCCATTGAACTTGAAAACTCCGAAAACGGCGAGTATGAGACCGAGATAGAGAAGGGAGGCGAAGTGGCCCTCGAGCAGCTTCATCTGACGCGCCTTATCAATAGGGGGTTTAATATCAGGGTGGGCCATATGATAATACCGTTAGGACTGACCAACGCTCATCATGAGCCGATTCTCTTCTTCGGCACCACTCGCCCCGAGGCCGAGACAGCCTTCATCCCTTCGACATGGCATGAGTCTGGCCTGAGCATATTCGGCTCATTGGGCCGCGGACTCGGCAGCTTTGACTATCAGGCAATGGTGGTGGCCGGCCTCAATGCCAATGGCTTCGAACGCGACACCTGGATAGCCGCCGGCAAGCAAGGTTTCTTCGAGAGCGACAATTTTACGTCGCCCGCCTTCGTAGGACGCATTGACTGGTGTGGCCTCATGGGTCTCCGCATAGGTCTCTCCGGATATTATTGCTATAATGCGGGGGCCAACTCCGACAAGCCTCAAATCTATTCGTCAATAGGCCGCATCCCTGTGGCCATCGGGTCAGTTGACGCCTCTTACACAAGCCGCTATTTTGCCTTGCGTGCTGCGGCCGTATATGGCTATCTCGGCAATTCGGCCGGCGTCAGCGCTCTCAATCGCTCGCTCCTCTCCGGCAAGTCGCCATATTCACGTCTCAGCCCGGTTGCAAAAAACGCCGTGAGCTACGGGGTGGAGATCGGCGCGCGACTCGACGGCATCATCGGTCGAGGATGCCCCGCCCTGGTCCCCTTCCTGCGATATGACTATTATAATCCCCAGGCAGCAGGTCAGCGCGGTCAGACGATGGACCGCCGTCTGGAGGTGAGCCGTCGGGCCATAGGCCTCAACTGGTTTGCCTTGCCAAATCTCGTGGTGAAAGCCGACTATGCCTCACGCCTCATCGGCACCAGCCGCATCTTTGGCCACAGCCCTTTCACATCAGAAAACGAATGGTCGATAGGCATCGCCTATGCCACATGGTTTTTCAGCAAATAACCGCACCTTTTCCATCAATAATAACCTTACGATATAATGAAACAACTCCTTCCCGTCGCAGTAGCAATCCTCATGCTCAGCAGCTGCTCCGGCAACGACCAACCGCGTGTCGTCGATCCCATTCAACCCTCCTCTACCGGGATTACAGCCGCCAACATCAAATCCTGGACCAACTATATGCGTCAAGTGGCCTCTCTCCTCTCATCCGACGCCAATAATCTGCTCGAAGCCTGGACCGTGAGCTATAACGGAGGCCGGCCCTTTGCCGCCGACTTCAAGGCCCATACCACCACCGAATATCCTTCTGCCGCCTCAGCCGTAGAGGAGATAGTCGACAAATGTGCCGAGATTGCCAATGAAGTCGGCCAGGCCAAGATAGGCGACCCCTATGCCCTTTTCGCCGCAGGACGCACCGACGAGGCTCTCTATGCCGTAGAGTCGTGGTATAGCTGGCATTCGCGCGACGACTATTCCAATAACATCCGCTCCATACGCAATGCTTACTTCGGCGCCTATGACGCAGACACTCCGGTTCCGTCAAGCCTCGCCACTGCCATATCCTCCTTCAATCCCGGGCTAAACAGCGAGATATGCGCCGCTATCGATGGTGCGGAAAACGCCATCCTCGCCATCCAGCAACCCTTCCGCAACAACATCCCTTCGGCTGCTACCATCAGGGCCATGGAAGCATGCGCCGACCTCGAGGAGGTGCTGAATATGAAGCTTAAGCCCGCCTTGGCCTCCATCCCCGAGCCTCAGCTCGATGCCATCGTTGTTACCTATGTGGATGATGTCGTGGTGCCCACCTATACACTCCTCGCAGCCCGCAACGAGGCCCTGAAAAGGAGCGTGGATATTCTGGCTGCCAATCCTACCGATGCCGCTTTTGAAGCAGCGGCCAACGCATGGCTCGCGGCCCGCGAACCCTGGGAGAAGAGCGAGGCTTTCCTCTTCGGTCCCGTCGATGCTCTCGGTCTCGACCCCAATATGGATAGCTGGCCGCTCGACCAGACATCCATCGTCCAGATACTCAATTCCGGCAATTTTGAAAATCTCGACTGGACCGATGGCGATGATGACAAGGCCATAGAAGCAAAGCAGGGCGTAAGAGGGTTTCACACTCTGGAGTTTCTTATTTTCTCCAACGGACGTCCGCGCACTATCGATTTCTAAGCCACTATGACTCCGACACTGCGCTTCCGTCTCCGGCCATTTTCAATTGTAGCGGCAGCTCTTGCAGCCGCTGCATTGACGTCGTGTGACGACATGGACTCGGCCGGCCTCGATGCCATCGACATAGTGGTGCCGCAGGGATTTGCTCTTTCGGCCGGCACTTCCACTGTCTTTATCAATTCATCGGTGGCCTACGACTCCAACGCGCCATGGGTCTCCGGCGAATATCTGACACGTTTCCATCGCGGCGATAAGCTCTATGATGATGCCCGGACTTCGGCTTCCGGCACAACAGGGGGCGGTCTTGGCCCGGTCTACGCCGGCTATTCCTGCGGCTCATGTCACCGCAACGCCGGACGCACTCGCCCCGCCCTCTGGAACGATGGCGGCTCAGGACCTTACGGCTTCTCTGCGATGCTCGTCTATGTCACGCGCCGCAATGGCGCCTTCTACATAGATTACGGACGCGTCATCCATGACCAGGCCATCTATGGCGTGAGTCCGGAAGGGAAGCTCTCGGTCGACTGGCATTATGAGACATTTGCTTTTCCTGACGGCGAGACCTATGAGCTCGCCCGGCCAGAGTATCATATCACCGAATGGTATGCCGACTCCATTGCTCCCGACCAGCTCATCTGCACAGTCCGTATTCCTCTGCGCCACGTGGGCATGGGCCAGATGATGGCCCTCGATCCTCACGAGATAGAAACCCTCGCCGCCCGCTCCAACTATCCGGAATATGGCATATCGGGCCGTGCCAACTATATCAATGAGCGCGGTATCCTTCAGCTCGGTGTCTCGGGGAATAAGGCCCAGCACGCCGACCTCACGGTAGAGCTTGGTTTCTCCTCGGATATGGGTGTCACCAATTCCCGCTACCCCGAGGAGATATGCCGGGGACAGATACAGATGTCGCAAGGCTCGATGAAGGGCCTCGCCTACGACCGACTTGATATATCTACTGAGGATATGGAAGATGTTGACCTGTATATGCAGTCGCTCGGAGTCCCGGCACGTCGCGATGTCGATGATCCCGAAGTGATCCGCGGAGAAGAGATGTTTTATCAGGCAAAATGCCATCTGTGTCATGTAACCACTCTCCATACCCGCCCCCGAGGTTCAACTCTCCTCTGTAACACGGCTCTGCCCTGGCTCGGTTCACAGACCATCCACCCCTATTCCGACTTCCTCCTCCACGACATGGGCTCGGAGATAATGGGAGCGGGCCTCAACGACAACTATGTCTCGGGGCTCGCCACCGGTGCAGAGTGGCGCACCACTCCACTCTGGGGCATCGGTCTTCAGGAGAAGGTCAATGGCCACTCCTTTTTCCTCCACGACGGCCGTGCACGCAATCTCACCGAGGCAATAATGTGGCATGGTGGCGAGGGCTATGCCTCCCGCCAGCTCTTTGCCCGCATGAGCGCCTCCGACCGCAAGGCTCTAATCCGTTTCATCCGCTCGCTCTAATTCATTGACCATGATTCAACGTTTTATCATCATCTTCTCTCTGCTCATCTTCTCGTCGACGGTCGTCCGCGCCCAGTTTGACTCCGACACCGATAATGGTGTGGTGTCGCTCGCCGGCCGCGACGGCTTCTCCATATCGTCGCGCAACGGCGCCTTTGAGTTCCGGCCCTATCTCCTTGTCCAAGGCTCGGCCAACTTCAACTATTACGATAGCGAAGGGCTCGATGCCGCCTATAATCAAGACAATGTGGCCAATTCGGGCTTTGCCATTCCCTATGCCGTCCTCGGCTTTACCGGCCATGCTTTCTCGATCGTGAGCTTCAATCTGTCAATCAACGCAGCTGCATCGGGGGGTGGACTCCTTCAGCAGGCCTGGGCCGACATCGCTCCCGGGAAGGAGTTCGGAGTGCGCTTCGGAAAGTTCAAGACACCCTTTTCCCACGCCTATCTGACCACCCTCGGCTCCACCCTCTTCCCGGCCCTCCCGCGCTCTCTCTCAGCTCCGGTCATTCTCCCCTACTCCCTCAACGCCACCTCTCCGGCCATAGCCACCGGCTTTGACCTCGGCGTGGAGCTCCACGGCCTCATTGACAATCGATTCGGTTACCAGATAGGTCTCTTCAACGGGACCGGAGCAGGAGTCAACACTGCAGGGAAGACCTTCTCCGACGACTGGCACATCCCCTCACTCCTCTATGCCGCGCGCCTGACATGGCAGCCCCGGGGGCCTATGCCTGCCGTCCAGGGTTCGCCCGGATATATCTCCTCCGACAAGATGCTCATAGGCCTGTCGTCGTCGATCAACGTAGAGAGTGAAAACGAGAGCACCAACGACCTCCGCCTTGGCGCGGAATGGGCGTGGAACTGTCGCCGGCTCTATCTTGGTGCCGAGGCTTACTGGATGCACATCGGCTTCACCCGCCGCCAGAAGATCGACCGTTCTTTCAATTATTTCGGAGGATACATTCAGGCCGGTTATTTCGTCACTCCCCGTCTTCAGCCGGCCCTCCGTTATGAGCTCTTTGACCGCAATGGCTCTGACCGGAAGGGCTTCCTCAACATCCCTTCGGTGGGCCTCAATTATTATTTCCCCGACCTGGGTATCAAGCTCCAGGCAATGTATAGCTACACTGCCCGCAAGGGCCACGCCTCCCAGAGCGACCGCGACGAAGACAATCTCGGCCTGGCCACTCATCAGGGGATGCTACTTGTACAATATTCATTCTGACCCTTTCCCCCGCTATGATCAGCCATCAGATTATATCATCAGCCCTGCTCCTCGCCGCCTGCTGCCTGACAGGATGCGACGACGGGCGCATCTATGCCGACAGCAACTCTCTGACTCAGGAGGGTCTGACAGCAGAGATACGCTGCACCCTCAGCGGGGTAGACTATTGGCGTTCCTCGCAATCATATTTCCTCTCGGCAGCCACATTCGACGATGCCTCAGACCAATATGCCTCGGTGAGTCTCAACATCTCGCCGGAGGCTGCCCGGGGTGAGCGTCTTGTGCTCTCGGGAGTGCCCGCCTCGGCTTCTTCAATAGAGATATGTGTCCTCGACCGTCTGCGCAAGAAGGTGGTAACCTTCGGCTCCTTTGACCTCGCCGGGGCGCCGGTTGAAGCCGATACAGTCCGCTTTGATGCCGGAGCCATCGATGTCGCTCCCCTCGCGGCGCTCCAGACGGTCCTCTTCACCCCGGCGTGCTCGGCCTGCCATGGCGGGAGCGCCAATGCCGCCGCCGGCCTCTCGCTTCTCACCGCCGATGAAACCCGGGCCAATACTGTAGGCGTAGAAGCCAGGCGCGTCTTACCCGGCGCCGAGCTGCGTGTATCTCCCGGCGAGCCGGAGGCGTCGCTCCTCTATCTGGCCTTAACTACTGATATTTCAACCCGATGGGTCTACGACCACTCGGTGGAGCTCGTCAATCCATCGCTTAGCGATATCCTCCGGTTGTGGATTACTTCGGCCGGCCGCAATGATGAACCAAAATAAATCACTATCTTTGCAACAATTATTGCAGACCATGAAGCTCCAACAGCCTAACGAGTCGCGTATCACAATGGACTTCTCTACTCACCACAACATCGCCTCCACCCTCGCATCAGCAGCTCTCAGCCTTTTCACTGCCGGGAGCCCGGAGGCTCACGCAATAATCTCTCTGCCCGAGGGTACACGTCTCCCTGCCGAGGCTCAGATTGATCATCTCCGACACGCCGCCGAGGCTCTGACGGCCTCTCTCGACAGGCAGTATCGTCTCCGCCCGGTGATGGCTCGGTGGCTCCTCTCCGACCCGGCCAATCAGGCCGCGATGGTCAAGGGTATCCCCTCAGGGGCGGCCGTTTCCATAGTCGGACAAGCGCCCCTCAATGCCACCAAAGCTGCCCTCTGGCTTTATTTCATTGAGACGATGGAGGTAACTGACGGTGCTTCGGGCCTCGTGAGTGCCCGGCGCCCGGATTATACACATATCTTCGCAGCCTCCCACAATATTCCCGGCTTCTGCTCCAAGACCGCCACAGCAGCTATGCTTCAGGACCTCAATATCGCCCTTGAGGAGATGGGGTCGTCGCTCGCCGAAGGATGCTTGCGCACATGGTTTTTCGTCCGCGACATCGACTTCCATTATCGCGGCGTGGTCAATGGGCGCAATGAAGTGTTTGATGCCGCAGGTCTCACCCCCGAGACCCATTTCATCGCCTCTACCGGCATCGGCGCCTGTGCCGAGAGCCCCGAGATAACGGTCAAGATGGATGCATGGGCTGCCCTGGGTGTATCTCCCGACCAAGTCGCCTATATCCAGGCTCCAGAGCATCTCAATCCGACGTATCAATATGGCGTGGCTTTTGAGCGGGCCACAGCCATTGACTATGGCGACCGGCGTCATCTCCTCGTGAGCGGCACCGCCTCAATCGACAATCGGGGCAATATCGTTGCTCCCGGCGACATCGAGGGCCAGACCCTCAGGATGCTCGAAAATGTTGAGGCCCTCCTTGCCCGGGGAGAGATGGAGTGGACTGACGTGGCTCACGCCATCATTTATCTTCGCGATAGTGCCGACTATCAGGTTGTGAAATCTATCTTTGACGAGCGTTTCCCCGAGACCTCATCAGCCCCGCGGGTATTTGTTCATGCACCTGTATGTCGCCCCGGGTGGCTCATAGAGATGGAGTGTATGGCTGTGAAGGCTGTTGACCGCCCCGGTTATGCGCCTTTCTGATCCCATGCTCCGGCGCCTGCTCATTGTCCTATGGGCAGCAGTCATCGCCATAGTGGCTGCAACTACTTTTTTCACAGCCGGCGATCCTTATGGTCAATGGTGGTTTTTCCTCCTCTGGTTAATTATTGCCCTGGCTCTGACGGGTGTGATATATGCCACACGGATGTGGCGACGACCGCCGTCAATGATTCTCCATTGCTCCCTGCTGATCATCCTCGCCGGGGGAGCCTTGACATCAATCTTCGGCGAGCGGGGCTCGGTGACGCTCATGCCGGGCGAGCCTCCGGCCCGACAGTTTCTCGTCGGAGGTGACGAGCCGTTTCTCCGCCCTCTCCCTGTCTCCTTAAGCCTCGACTCGTTTGTTATCGACCGACACAGGGGTATCTCCACCCCGAGAGACTATGTCAGTTATCTCAATGCCGGTCGCATCTCGGTCAATCATCCTCTCCGGATTGGAGCTTACCGTCTTTATCAGTCATCGTTCACCCCGTCGGGCGGCACGGTCATAGGCGTTGACCACGACCCGGCACACGGCCGCGAGCTCTCTTACTTGGGCTACATCCTTCTCGGCATAGGTTTCATAGCTCTGCTCGTCAATCCCTCGGGCCGCTTCCGACGCCTCCTGCGAGGGCTCGGTGGAGGGACTCTTCTTGTCGCCCTGACTACCCAGGCATCGGCTGCCCCCCGGGGCCTCTCTGAAGCCGATGCCGCGGCCCTCGACACTCTCCAGGTATATTACCAGGGACGGGTGGCCCCCTTCTCCACCCCGGCCACAGAGCTCCTAAGGGCTATGGGAAGCAGCGCTTCAGACCCTCAGCGCATCGCCGCTTCAATCATGCTCTACCCGGCCGACTGGGGAAAGGTGCCCCTGCTACGGGTCAAGAGTAGCGAGCTTCGCGAGCGCCTCGGCATGGAAGGCGAGATGATTGCGCCCGACGATCTTTACCTCCCCGATGGCACCTATCGTCCCGCTATAATCTATGGCGGCACAGAAAAGGGCCTTGACCGCGATA
This sequence comes from uncultured Bacteroides sp., assembly GCA_964488335.1. Lineage (GTDB taxonomy): Bacteria > Bacteroidota > Bacteroidia > Bacteroidales > Muribaculaceae > Paramuribaculum. The sequence continues at coordinate 2,185 of CAZAUV010000011.1, read as the reverse complement.
TCCTTGACCTCGACGCAGCTCTCGACGCCTTCCGCCGGGCTGCCGACGGATCGCTATGCAGCCCTCTTCTCCCGGGCGAGCCGCGACTTTCACCCTTGAGGGTCAGTGCAGAGCGTTTTTATATCTCTGCCGATATGCAACGGTGGACATTCATGGCTCTCCTCGCCATAGCCATCCTGGGCATCATACTTAACTTCGCGGGCCATCCCTGCCACCGGCTCATCCTCACCCTCACCGTCGCCGCTCTCATCTGGCTTGCAGCGATGATTATACTCAAATGGGTCATCACCGGAGCCCTTCCTCTCGCCACCGGTGACGACGCTATGACTCTGATAGCCCTGCTGCTCGCCGCCGGAGCCGTGTGGCTCTATATGATCCGCTGCGAGACCATCGGGGGCGTGTCGCTCCTGATGGCCGGCTTCGCTGCCCTCGTGGCCCGGCTGAGCACTCCGGTAAGCGACCTGAGCCCATCGATGCCGGTGCTTTCATCCCCCTGGCTCGCTATCCATGTGAGCCTTATCATGGCCGCATATGCACTCCTCACACTTTCCTTTGCCATAAGTCTGGTCAATATCTTCGCAGCCTCTGATCGTCAGGCACGCCTGTCGCTTGTGATCCTCTATCCCGCCACGGCCCTCCTCGCCGCCGGTATCTTCACCGGCGCCGTATGGGCCGGCGATGCCTGGGGTCGCTACTGGGCGTGGGACCCCAAAGAGACCTGGGCCCTGATTACGCTCATGGTCTACATCATCCCTCTTCACGTCAATATGCCTCCAAGAAGGCTCGCGGCATTCCTCCTCGCAGCTTTCCTCACCGTATTGATGACCTACTTCGGGGTAAACTATCTCCCCTCCCTCCACGCCTACCAATAATCGCCCTATTTCCACTCTGTAAACGTAAACTTTTTTTGTCGGGACTTGTTTGGATGATTATAAAGGAAAATGATTACCTTTGCAACCGCTTGCGCTCCAAGCGCATCATAACTGCATAATCAACACTCAATTATATAATCAAAAGACCTTATGAAACTGACTAAGAAGCTGGCCGCCGGCTTCCTCGCCCTCGGCCTCATCATCACTTCAAGCTGCTCCAGCATGACCAATCTCGGCAAGGGTGCTGCCATAGGCGGCGCAGGCGGCGGTGCTCTCGGCGCCGGCGTCGGTGCTCTCATCGGCGGCGGCAAAGGTGCCGGCATCGGCGCTGCTATCGGCGCTGCTGTAGGCTCGGGTGCCGGTATGCTCATCGGCAAGAAGATGGACAAGCAGAAGGCTGAGCTCGAGCGTCAGCTCGCCGGCGCTGCAGCCGTTGACACCGTGACCGACAAGAATGGCCTGACCGCTATCCGCGTCACCTTCGACGGCGGCATTCTCTTCCCCACCAATGGCACTACCCTCAGCCAAAACGCCCGTAAAGACCTGACCAAGTTTGCCGCTTCTCTTCAGGCCAATCCTGATACCGACGTGCAGATCTATGGCTTTACCGACAATACCGGCTCTCTGGCCGCCAACACCAAGGTTGCCAACGGTCGCGCCGATGCCGTAGAAACTTATCTCCTCGAGAGCGGTATCGCCGCCAACCGCATCACTGCCCAGGGCCTCCCCATGCAGGATTATGTAGCCTCCAACGAGACTGCTGCCGGTCGTGCCCAGAACCGTCGCGTCGAGATCTACATCCTCGCCAACAAGGCTATGATCGAAAAGGCTGAAGCCGGCACTCTTCAGTAAGCCGCTTCTTTGTCAAACAGAGCTTTCCGCTCCCCTGCCTTTATTCCGGCGGGGGAGCTTTTTTTATCCTCCATCAGTCTGCTATATCGCGAAAAATGCGTAACTTCGCGGCTTGGTAGGGAGCCCGCTTCTGCGGCGACCCTCCTCCAATAGATACAACCCTCTGACACTCACCGCGATGCAAAACATACGCAACATTGCCATCATAGCCCACGTTGACCATGGCAAGACCACTTTGGTCGACAAAATGCTTCAGGCCGGTCATCTCTTCCGCGACAATCAGGCCACGGGCGAGCTCATCCTCGACAACAACGATCTTGAGCGTGAGCGCGGTATAACCATCCTCTCCAAAAACGTATCCATCAACTATCGCGGCAACAAAATCAATATCATCGACACCCCCGGCCACGCCGACTTCGGAGGCGAGGTGGAGCGTGTGCTCAATATGGCCGACGGTTGTC
>CAZAUV010000010.1:0-31058 GCA_964488335.1 uncultured Bacteroides sp. | reverse complement strand
GATATTGACGGGATGGTCGGCCGGCTGAGTGAGCTGATGGAGGATGCGCACGCGCCGGCCGGTCTGTGCCGAAGCCGAGAAGACGGCCAGGCGGAATTGCTCTTTGGTGATGGCCTGGGAGCAGGAGAAGGTGAATAGGATGGTCCCCGGGGCTGCCTTGGCTATGGCTGCGGCATTGAGGCGCTGATAGCCGCGGAGGGCATTGCGGATGGCGCCGCGATGCTTGGCAAAGGCCGGCGGGTCGAGGATGATGAGGTCATAGGCCCCCGATGCCATGTCGCTCAGATAGCGGAAGGCATCGACAGCCACTGCCTCATGGCGCGGGTCGCCGGGGAAGTTGAGCCCTATATTGGCGTCGGTCAAGGCAATAGCTTTGGCCGAAGAGTCGACCGACACCACTTTCTCCGCGCCGCCCCTCATGGCATAGACCGAGAAGCCGCCGGTATAGCAAAACATGTTGAGCACCCTGCGACCGCGGGCATAATGCTCGAGCAGAGCGCGGTTGTCGCGCTGGTCAACGAAGAAACCGGTCTTCTGCCCCCTGAGCCAGTCGATATGAAATTTAAGCCCGTTTTCAATAGCCTCGTTGCCCGAGTAGCCCCCGAGGATATAGTCGTTGACGGGGTCGAGCTGAGCTTTGAATGGCAGGGTGGTCTCGCTCTTATAGTAGACATTGGCCACGGCAAGGTCGGGGAGCGATGTCAGAGCATCGGCAATGACGTTGCGGGCATAGTGCATTCCTACGGAGTGGGCCTGGACCACGGCCGTGTCGCCATAAATGTCGATTATCAGGCCGGGGAGGAAATCGCCTTCGCCGTGGACAAGGCGGTAGGCGTTGTTGTCGGGCCTGATGAGGCCCAGGGCGCGGCGCAGGCGCAGGGCCTCGGTCAGGCGTTGCTGATAAAACGGCTCGTCGAAGCCCCGGCGGGCTATTGCCTCTGCCTCGGCGCCCATAGCGAGGAGGCGCACTGCGATGGAGCCTATCTGATAGTGGCCTACGCCGAGTAGCCGGCCATCGGAGGCGGTGACGGCTACCGTGGCTCCCTCTTCAAGGGAATCGACAGGGGAGGCGATGGCGCCGGAAAACACCCAGGGGTGGAAGCGCTCGAGGCTGTCTTCCTTGCCCCGGCGCAGGGTCAGAGTGGGTAAGGATAAGGGGGTCGATGTCATTCGTCAGGAGGGGGCGTTACATGAAGAAGGCGCGGATGATATCCATGCCGTTGGCATAAAGGAGGAGGGCAAAGAGCAGGGCCATGCCTGTATATTGGGCCACTTCAAGAAATTTCATCGAGGGCTGTCGGCGGGTGACCATCTCCCAGAGGAGGAAGAAGACGTGGCCGCCGTCGAGGGCCGGGATAGGGATGATGTTCATGAAGGCCAGGGCCAGGGAGATGAAGGCGGTGATGCTCCAGAAGGAATACCAGTTCCAGCGGTCGGGAAACATTGAGCCGATGGCGCCGAAGCCGCCGATGCTCTGGGCGCCCTCTTTGGAGAAGACATGCTTCAGGGAGCCTACATAATTGGCCAGCGTAGACGTGCCTAATCCTATGCCGCGCGGGATGGAGCTCAGGAAGCTATACTGCTTGGTGACGGTCTCAAACACCTCTGTGGGCGGGGCGAGCTGGATGCCCAGTTTACCCCCCTCGGAGGGAGTGGCATTGACGGTCAGGCGCTTGCCCGAGCGCTCGATGGTAAGGGGTATCTCTTGCGAGGCATAGCTCTCGAGGGCGCTCGACAGCTCGGTGAAGGAGGGTGTCAGGCTGTCGCCTACGGCCACGATATGGTCGCCGGTCAAGAGTCCGGCATGGGCAGCCGGTCCGCCGGCCACAGTGGCTGAAACCACTACCGGAAGACGCAGGGCCATGAAGCCTTTGGAGTCGTTGAGTCGGAAGATAAAGTCGTCGGGGAGAGCGATGGTCACAGTGTCGCGCTTATTGCGGATTGCTTTCACCTCGCCGGCCTCAGCCATGCGGAGCATCCAGTCGGAGTCGCCGGCATCGAGCTTCTTGCCGTCGGCCATATAAGGGATGTCGCCGGGGCGGAAGCCCGCCTCGATAGCAGCGGGGACGAAGTCGTAGCCCTCCGTGGCATGCTCGAAGTCGACATATTGCTCGCCCCAATACCAGGCCATGCCGATGTAGATGATCACGGCGGCGATGAAATTGAAGAGCACGCCGCCCACCATCACCATCAGCCGCTGATAGGCGGGGCGGGAGCGGAACTCCCATTCCTGCGGCTCCGAGGCCAGATCGTCCTTAGAGGTGGTCTCGTCGATCATGCCGGCAATCTTGCAGTAGCCTCCCAAGGGGAGCCAGCCGAGGCCATAGATGGTCTGGCGCCAGGCCGGGATTTTCTTCCCGGGAGTGGCCGTCAGGTCGCGCCCGACGCGGATGGTCAGCAGCTGGCGCTCGGTCTTGACCACGTTACCCTTCTTCTCGGGATCCTCTTTCTCTTCGTCGTTGGTGAGGATGCGGAGGGTCCCTTTGGCGGGGTCGTATTGGAGGAGTGAAAACCAGGGGTTGAAGAACAGGTAGAAGCGCTCCACCCTAATCTTGAAAATGCGGGCAAAGACATAATGGCCCAGCTCATGGACCAGGACCAGGAGCGAGAGGGCAGCTATGAGCTGAAGGGCTTTTATAAGAATTGTCTCCAAGAGTGTTACAGTTAGCGTTAAAGAAATGATTTATTTTCGACCACGTGACCGCAGGTTGCCCACCGCCTCGGCAGCGCGGCGGCGTGCCAGAGCGTTGACAGCGATGATGTCGTCGAGCTCAGGATGGGCAATGTTTTCTGTGTGGTCGAGAGTGTCGGTGATGATACGGTAAATGTCAGTGAAGGAAATGAGGCCATCGCGGAAGGCGCGGTTGGCTATCTCGTTGGCGGCATTAAAGGTGCAGCCGGCCGTCCCGCCTTCGCTCAGGGCTCGCCGGGCGAGAGTGAGGCATGGGAAGCGCTCTGTGTCAGGAGTGAAGAAGTCGAGACGCGCCATCTGCGCGAGGCTCAGCCGCCTATCGGGGTCGGCCAGACGGCATGTCTCGCCGAGAGCGTAGGCTATGGGGAGGTGCATATCAGGGATGCCGAGCTGGGCCTTGACGGCGCCGTCGGAAAATTCCACCATAGAGTGGACTATCGACTGAGGGTGGACCACGGCGCTTATGCGCTCGGCGGGAATGTCAAAGAGCCAGCGGGCTTCGATAATCTCAAAGGCTTTATTAACCATGGTGGCGGAGTCAATAGTTATCTTGGCTCCCATCACCCAATTAGGGTGGCGAAGGGCATCGGCGGCCGTCACCCTCTCTAATTCTTCGGCGGCCATTGAGCGGAATGGGCCGCCTGAAGCTGTGATGATCAGCCGCTCGACATCTTCGCTGCGCTCGCCGCGAAGACACTGGTAGATGGCCGAATGTTCAGAGTCAACCGGGATTACACGCGAGGGGGAGTCGATGAGCCTGCGGGTAACAAGCTCGCCTGCCGCCACGAGGGTTTCCTTATTGGCCAGGGCAATATCCTTGCCGGCCTCAATGGCGCGGAGAGTGGGGAGCAGCCCGGAATAGCCCACAGTGGCAGTCACCACCATATCGACCCCTTCGAGGGCGGCAGCATCGGCCAGCGCGTCGGCTCCTGCGGCCACGGCGATGCCAAGCGGAGCAAGCGCTTCGCGCAGAGCCTGATAACCCTCCTCGTCGGCTATCACCGCGAGGCGGGGGCGCAGGCGGCGAGCCTGCTCAATGAGGAGGTCGACATTCTTACCGGCTGTCAAGACAGCCGCCCTAAACAAATCAGGATGATCGGCGATGATGTCAATAGTCTGAGTGCCGATAGAGCCCGTCGACCCTAAAATTGCTATATTTTTCACAGAGCAAAGTGTTTCAGACTGCAAAGTTACGCCATTTTCCTCACACTGCCATCTCCCGCTACTCAAAATCTTCCATCCCCGCTGAGGAGGAGCCATATAAGATTTTATTCCGGGAGGGGCCGGAGGGGCTCGAGGGAGATGAGGGGATCGGTATCAGCGTTGAGGAGATAGAGGTTGTCGAAGCCGGCGGAGCGGGCGCTGGTGAGGGCTTCGAGGGCCTCGGTCTTCATCCCGGCGCGGGCCAATAGGCAGGCGGCCGTGAAGGGCGCGATGCCGTCGCGGGCTGTGTCGAGCCGCATCAGGGAGTTGGCCCAAATTACGGCCTCATCCTTGCGGTCGAGGGCGAGGAGGGCGAAGCCCCGGAGCGAGGCCGGGTCGGCGGGGTCGAAGGGGAGGTCGAGGGCCTGCTCCAGAAGCATCTCTCGCTGGGCGGGACCCGCCACGGCGGCGCGGAGGATGTAAGCCTCCGGGAGGGTCGAGGCATCGAGCATGATGGCGGAGGCAAGGGCTGCCGATGCCTCATCCCGGCGGTCGAGGGCCATGAGTCCGCGGGCGAGGGCGAGGAGCGGGGCGGTAGACCGGTCGTCGAGCAGGGCGGCATTGCGGGCGGTCTCCGTGGCCTCTTCATAGCGGCCCAGGGCTGTAAGGACGCGGGAGCGGAGCGCTTCGCTCTGAGCGTCGCGGGCGCGGGCGGGAAGCCCGTCGAGGGCTGCCAGGGCCTCATCAGGGCGGTTAAGGGCAAGCAGACTCTCTGCTATCTGGGCTCCGAGAGCTCCGCCGGCAAACGGCCCGGCACCATTTATCATCTCAAAGTCGGCGAGGGCCGCTCCATGATGCTCATGGGCCTGAGCCATGGTGGCGCGGAGATAATAGAGTGTAGCCGACGTAGGATTGTCGGCGATAGCTTTGTCAAAGGCCGCCATCACCTCGGGGTAGCCCTCATAGCTGAGGTCGGCGAGGATCTGCATAGCTTGTCCGCCCCCTTCATCGCCGCAGGTGATGGCCGTGAGGTATTGGCTGATAGCTTCGTCGCGACGGCCGAGGAGTTTGTAAATATCGGCGCGTGCAATATAAGATGCGCCTGATTTCGGGGCTATCTCCACACCCTCATTGGCATAGCGCAGGGCGCCGTCGGAGTCGCCGCCGAGGGCCGCTGCCTTGGCCAGGCCAAAGAAAGCCTGGGCATCGCGAGGACTGATGCGGCGGAGGCGGTTATATTCCTCCGAGGCCTCGGGATAGCGTCCCATTGACGTGAGGATGCGCCCCTTAGTGAGGATGGCCGAGGGTATCTCGGGATAGAGCACGAGGGCGGCATCAATGTCGGCGAGGGCCGCGTCATAGTCCATCTGGCGCTCGAGGATGTCGGCCCTCCGGGAGAGGATTTCAAATCTGATGCCCTTATCGCCCGATGGGGCATAGCGGAGGGCATCGTTGAGGTCAGAGAGAGCCGGGGCCACAAGGCCGCGCGAGAGATATTCGGTGGCGCGTGAAAGATAAAGGTCGCAGCTCGAAGGCTTGCGTGCTATCATCTCTGTATATGTGGCTATTATGTCGTCGGATACCGGATTGTAATCTTGAGCTGCGAGAGAGGGGGCGGCGGCCAGGGCGACGGCCGTAATGACGCAGTGGAGGAGTCGCATAGCAGGAAGGGGAGGGATTAGTCGGCACTATTGGCCTGGTCGATGATATGGAATGTCTCGAGGGCGGTGAGGGCCGCAGTCTCTGTGCGAAGGCGGCAAGGGCCGAGGCTTACGGGGTCCCAGCCGGAGGAGAGGGCCGAGCGGATCTCCTCGGGGGAGAAGTCGCCCTCGGGGCCTATGAGGGCAATGGCCGATGAGAGGGGCCGATATTGGCGGGCGAGGAGCCGGCGGGGGATGGAGCGGTCGCAGTAGGCTATAAACCGCTGATGGTCAGCAAACCCCGCTATGACTTGCTCTACCGGAGTCATAGGGTCGATGACCGGGAGGACCGCTTTGAGCGACTGTTTCATGGCCGATTGAGCTATCTTGACGAGGCGCTCGGTCTTGAGCTCACGTCGCTCGCTGTGGCGACACAGGATAGGGATAAAGCGGTTGATGCCCACTTCGACGGCCTTCTCCACGAGCCACTCCATACGGTCGAGATGCTTTGTCGGAGCCACGGCTAAGACCAGGTCTGTCGACCATGGAAGAGGCAGGGGCTCGGAGCTGATGATGTTGACCAGAGTATGGCGCTGATGAGGCTCGGTGATGACGCAGTTATAGGCCGTGCCGCGGCCGTCGATGACCCTTATCTCGTCGCCGGAACGGAGGCGCAGGACTCTCACGGCGTGGGCCGAGTCGCTCTCCGGCAGCGTGAGGGTCTCGGCAATGTCGGGGGCAAAAAACTGTATCATATCTCGGGGATGACGGTGGCTTCGGCCTCTGCTTTTTTCACCTCGCGGGAGGTTGGTCGCGAGGTCTTGTCGTTGAAGAAGAGGGCAAAGAGGATGGTCACCACGGCGGCATATGATGCAAAGATATACCAGCATGAACGCCATCCGGCGAGCTGGGCCTCGAGCGATGAGGCGGGGTCGACGAAATAATTGATGACCTCCATGGCGGCGATAGAGCCGAGAGTGGCGCCGAGGCCGTTGGTCATAATCATGAAGAGGCCCTGAGCCGACGAGCGGATGGAGGGGGTGGTCATCTTGTCGACATAAAGGCCACCGGAGACATTGAAGAAGTCAAAGGCCACACCATAGACGATACATGAGAGGACAAACATCCACAAGCCTCCGGTCAGCGACGGATTGCCCGCGCCGAGGAGGCCGAAGCGCCCTACCCATGCCACCATCGACATGAGCATCACGCCCTTGATGCCGAAGCGCTTGAGGCAGAAGGGGATGAGGAGGATGCAGAGGGCCTCGGAGGCCTGCGACAGAGAGATGAGGGCATTGGCGTTCTTAGCGGCCCAGTCGCCGGCATATTGTTCTATGGCGCCGAAGCTGGTGATATAGGGATTGGCATAGCCATTGGTGATCTGGAGGGCCACACCGAGGAGCATCGAGAAGAGAAAGAAGAGGGCCATCCTGCGCTCCTTGAAGAGGGTGAAGGCGCGGAGGCCGAGGCTGTCGACGAGCGAACCGCTCTTTTCGCCGGGCGAGGTGGGGCAGGGGGGCATCGTCAGCGAATAGGCGGCCATGACGAGGCTGAGAACGGCCGACACAATGAGCTGCATGGCTGTGGTCTGGAAGCGGGCGCCCTCGGGCCCGGCGAAGTTGACGAAGAGCATGGCTACGATGAAGCCCACCGTGCCGAAGACCCTGATGGGCGGGAAGGCGGCCACGGTGTCCATCCCCTCGCGGGTCAATGCGTTAAACGACACTGAGTTGCAGAGTCCTATCGTGGGCATAAAGAAAGCCACGGAGATGGTGTAGAGCGTGAAGAGGGGCCCAAACTCGATGGGGCCCGTGGCGGTCAGGCAGTAAGCACCGGCAGCGCCCATGAAGAGACCGGCGAGGAGGTGGGAGAGGGCAAGCATCTTTTGAGCCGGCATCCAGCGGTCGGCGATGATGCCTATGATGGAGGGCATAAAGAGCGACACTATGCCCTGGATGGCATAAAACCATCCGATCTGAGAGGCGAGGCCATGGCCGGCAAGGAAGTTGCCGAGCGAGGTGAGATAGGCGCCCCAAACGGCAAATTCGATGAAGCTCAGGGCTGAGAGGCGTATTTTTAATGATTGCATCAGGCGGGAGTGTTAAAAAGGGGGGGAGCGAACAGGTGGCTCATAAACAAAATTCTGTCAGGGGGCGGGCGGGAGATGGTGCGTCTCCGGCTCTTTCAGGAGCGCTGAGTCAGGAGGGCCGGTCGTAAAGACCGCCTTTGCTCAGGCGCTCCTTGATAATCTTATTGATAGCCGCAGCCTCTTCATAACGCTCATCGGCTATGAGCGATGCGAGGAGATTTTCGAGGGCCTCGATTGACTTCCGGGAGAAGTCGTCGTCGTCAAGGCTATCATCTTCGGCAGGCTCCGCAGCCCCCGAGCGGCTTTGGTCGGCCGCGCCGGACTCTGTGGGCTCCAGGCGATATTCGTCGAGGCGCTCGCGAAGGGGCTCCTCGCGCGGCTCCTCCATGGTGAAGCCGGTCTCGGCGATTATCTCGGGGGTGGTGTTGATGGGGGCTCCGGCGCGCATTGCAATGGCTATGGCATCGGAGGTGCGTGCATCAATGGTCATGGTGTTTCCCTCGGGGTCGACGAATAGCAGCTCGGAGGTGAAGATACCGTCCTCAAACTTATTGATAAACACCTCCACCAGACGGATGCCGAAGGCGTGGGCAAAGGATGCGAAGAGGTCGTGGGTGATAGGTCGTGGAGGCTTGATGCCTTCGAGGCGCATGGCTATCGACTGAGCCTCGGCAGTGCCGATAACTATGGGTATGTAATGGGGCCCTCCCACCTCGGCGAGTATCAGGGCATATGCCCCGCTCTTTATCTCGCGATAAGAGAGGCCGAGGACCCGAAGGGGGACTCGAGTGGGGAAGTCGGATTGTGAGGAATAATCCATATTGGGCTAATAAATAGTTAGTTTAAGGCTATTATTCCCGAGCCGAGGCATATGGCCCGGTCGGGGGTGTAGATCACGGCAAACTGTCCCGGGGCGATGCCCTGGACGGGGAGGGCGCTCTCGATGGTCCAGAGCCCCGAAGCGGGGTCGCAGGTCAGTCGACCGGGGATAAAGTCGGGGGTATGACGATTTTTGAAGGTTATAGGCACATCGATGCAGTCGGCATCCTGCCAGGGGTTGCGGGTGATCCACCACATCTCGGTGAGGCTCAGCCGGGTGCCATACTGGAGGGGAGTGTCGTAGCCGCCGGAGACAAAGAGGGTGTTGGTCTCCACATCCTTGCGGATGACAAACCATGGGCCGCCTGACAGGCCGAGCCCCTTGCGCTGCCCTATGGTGTGGAACCATAGGCCGCGGTGGGTGCCGAGGGTGCGTCCGGTGGCCAGGTCTACTATCGGGCCGGGGCAGTCGCCTAAGTGGCGGCGGATGAAGTCGTTGTAGTTGATTTTGCCCAGGAAGCAGATGCCCTGGCTGTCGCGGCGGAGGGCATTGGGGAGGTTTTGCTCCAGGGCTATCTCGCGGACGCGCTTTTTGGGGATGTCGCCCAGAGGGAAGATGAGCTTGCTGAGCTGGGCGTAGCTTATTCGCGCCAGGAAATCGGTCTGGTCCTTGACCGGGTCGACGGCTGTGGCCAGATATTTGAGCCCGTCGTCGCCAATGAGGGTCGAGGCGTAGTGGCCGGTGGCCGTGAGGTCAAAGTCTTTGCCCCATCGCTCCTCAAAATACCCGAATTTAATGATGCGGTTACACATTATGTCGGGATTGGGAGTCAGCCCGGCCCTGACCGTCCGGAGGGCATATTCCATGACATTGTCCCAATACTCCTGATGGAGGCTTACAACCTCGAGGGGCAGACCGTAGCGGCGCGCGATGAGCTGACACATCTCGATATCCTCTTCGGCCGAGCAGTCGCCCTCGTCAGTGTCGAGGCCAATGCGGATATAAAACAGGTGGAGGCGGGGCCCGTGGCCCTGCTCCACCAGGCGGTGAACAGCCACAGCCGAGTCAACGCCGCCCGAGATGAGGCAGGCTATGGAGGCATCGGAGGGAATGGTTACCGGGGTCATCGGGGAGGGAGAGGGATTAGGCATCGTGGAGTATCTCCTCATCGCTGTCGGTCGGGCTCTCGCGGCGGCCTACGAGATAGAGGGTGATGAAATAGTCGATGGATATCTTTCCGGGGCCGGCAATGATGATGAAGAGAAAGATGCCGATAAACATGATCGGCAGATAGCCGGGCTCAGTGGAGTCGATACCGTAGATGGAGGTGTCGGGCAGCAGGTCGTGGAGGATATACCATTCGGCAGCCACCATAGATAATATCGGCGGGATGACCGAAATGCGTGTCAGAAATCCCACCATGATGAGCAGGGAGCATAGCAGCTCGATGATGATCATGAGCGTAAGGCATGTGGGCGACGACAATCCTATGACCGTCGGAAACGACTGGGCAAGCAGATGATAATTGACCAGATGGCGGATGCCAAACTGGAGAAACATCACCCCGACAAAGAGGCGCATGAAGAGCCGCCCGAGATTGGAATACGTATAGCCGGTGCACTTAAGGAATATCCGCGATAAAAGGTCGGTCAATCGGTTCATAGGCGTCGGTTAATGAAGCGAGGAAAACATGATGATAATATCGTCGAGCGACACATCCTTGGCCAATATCGTATGCTCCCCGTCGAGGATATAGAATGTCGGGGTGTGGCGGATATCATAGACGTCATAGGCGTCGGCAGCGGCCCCGACGCTCCATATCGCGGGGTATTTATCGGTCTGGGAGCTCCATTCCTCCGTCACTTCGTCGGGAGTCAGGGCCACTATCTTAAGCCCTCCGGCTTCGATGAGGGAGTTGATGACGGGATTGGCGGCCAAATGACCGCGTGCAATGATGCAGTCGGTGCAGTCGGGGTCGTTGAAAAAGATTATTACCATCGAGGCTGTGTCGGCATCCAGAGAGCGTGACTCACCATTGCGGTCGATATATGCCAGGTCAGGGGCTCTCATCCCCTTGCTGCTTTGGCTGATGATGCGCTCCTGCTCGCTGAAACGGGCTTTCTCGGCTCGAGCGATCTTCTTGTTGGCGGCCACGGCGCGGGCAAAGGGGAGATAGGCCTCATCGCTGGGGAAAGATGCCGAGGGACCATACATCATCGACTCGGCAAGCTCAGCCGTATAGAGAAGCACGTCGGGGTATTTGTCGAGCTTCTCCAGCAGGAGGTGGATGGAGCGCATGGTGGCCCGGCGCGAGGTGACCTTCATCATATCGACATAAGTGTCGAAGGCCTTGACATAGCGCTCTTTTGATGATAAGACGCCCTTGAAATTGCATTTGTCCCAATAGTGGGCGATGACATAGTCGGGGCGTTCGTTGATGGCCACGTCGTCAGGCACCTCCGGCAAGGGGAAGAGGGTGTCGGTTGCATCCTGCGAGAAAGCCGGGGATGAGGACAATATCGCCACGAAAGCTATAAGAAAGGATATAAGTCTTTGTGCCATAGAATTATAGTGTTATCAAGGAGAGATGCTGCAATGCGAGCCGGGGAGCCGGAGCGCATTGACGCATACAAAGGTAATAAAAAAATCAATTCCCCGCCGCAAAATAGCCTAAACTCACGCCCCCCTGTCCCGACGCCGGGTTTACCCTACGGGATAAGCGGGCGGGGTAAATCATTTTCGCGATACAAAAAAGATGAGACAGCCCGGGGGTGTCTCATCTTTTTTTGAGGGATGTCCTTAAGGGGGAGGTTCAGAGGATCAGCTGATAGTCGACCACATCAAGGAGGCGGCCATGCTTGTAGCCTACCTGGCGGAAGTAGCTCACCCGCTCGAAGCCCAGGCGCTCGTGGAGGCGATAGGAGGGATCATTGCCTTCGGTGATGCAGGCGATGAGGGAGTGGGTCGAAGCCTCGCGGCAGGCGTTGATAAGGGCCTCCATCAGGGCGAGCCCGATGCCTTGTCGGGCGTGGGCGGGGTCGACATAGATGGTGGTCTCCAGCGTCGGGTTATAGGCCGCCTTGACTTTCCAGTGGTGGGCATAGCAGTAGCCGGCTATTTCGCCCGATGGGAGCTCATATACAAAACCCGGAAAGGACCCGGTGATCTCCTCGAGGCGGGCCCGCATCTGCTCGGCAGATGGGGCCACGGTCTCAAAGGTTATCTCGGTATTGTCCACGAATGGGGCATATATGGCTGCGATGGCCGCTGCGTCGCGGGCCGGGTCGATGGGCCGGATCATAAGCCGAGGTCGCGGAAGGTGCGGGGCGCGGGCACTCCCGGGAGGGGCTTGCGGTCTTTGAGCTGCTCGAGGGCGGTCTCAATCGCCTTGTTGAGCTGCTGGTCTTCGCCGGCCTCCTCGCGGATGGGGTCGTTGTCGATGAGAATGTCGGGGTCAACGCCATGGTTTTCGACAATCCATTGTCCGGTGGCTGCATCGAAGTTGGTGAAGAAAGGTACTCTTACGTCGGTGCCGTCCATGTAGGGGAGGGAGCCGGAGATGCCTATGATGCCGCCCCATGTGCGGGTGCCGATTACGGTGCCCATATCATTGGCCTTGAAGCTCCAGGGGAAGAGGTCGCCGTCGGAGGCCGAGTATTTGTTGATGAGGAGCACTTTGGGGCCGACGTGGGCGGCATCGGGAGTGGTGCCTACGCGGCTCGAGGTGCGGCTCATCGTCAGGCGGTAGGGCTTGCGGAGGAGTCGCTCGATGATCATCGGGCTGATGTTGCCGCCGCCGTTGGCGCGGTCGTCGATGATGAGGGCCTCCTTATCGAGCTGAGGATAGAAATAACGGGCAAACTCATTGAGGCCTTCAGGGCCCATGTCGGGGATGTAGATGTAGCCCACGCGGCCATCGGTGGCTTCCTCTACCTTGCGGATGTTTCCGGTCACCCAGTTATAATGGCGCAGGGGCTCCTCATCTGCGATGGGCTTGATCACCACTTTCCGGGCTCCGGCGGTAGAGGGCTTGGAGTTGACGGTCAGCTCGGTCATCACACCTGCTTTGCCGGTCAGGAGGGAATAGATGTTGGTGGTGGAGGAGGTCGGGACGCCGTCGATAGCCACGATAAAGTCGCCTTCGCCGACGCCGAGGCCCGGTTCGGTCAGGGGCGAGCGCAGGGTCTCGGAGTAGGGGGCTCCGGGGATGATATGGTCGATGCGGAAGAAGCCGCTCTTGTCGTCGCGCGAGAGGTCGGCTCCGAGGAGACCCATGGAGATGCGCTCAATCTGCTTCACTTCGCCGGGATTGACATAGGCGTGGCCGCAGGCGAGCTCGGCAATCATCTCGCCGATTATGAAGTTGAGGTCATAGCGGGTGGCGCAGTAGGGGAGGAGGGCGGCATATTTCTCGCGGATGGCCTTCCAGTCAACGCCGTGCATATTCTCGAGATAGAAGCCGTCGCGGAATGCGCGCCAGGTCTCATCGAAAATCTGAGGCCACTCCTGCTGATAGTCGACGATGGCCACCATGTCGGAGAGGTTGACGGGGTCGGAGAGATTGGCTTTGGATGTCGGGAGGGCGGTGACATACATCTTGCCGTCGCGCGAGCGCAGGAGGGCTTTCTTGCCGGTGGGATCAACGCTCATAGATCCTGCGCCGATCTCGGTTGCCTTACGGTCGGCCAGAGTGAAGACATTGACACCGCCGCGGGTGGAATACCATACGTGGCCCTTGTCGTCGGCATAGATTGGCCGGTAGAAGCCGGCGCCGTCGGTGACGAGCATTATGCGGCCGATGATGCCTTCGGGGTCGAAGGTGGTGACGGCGGCAGTTGCGGGAGCGGAGTTTTTTGCCTTCTCATCGCCTTTGTCAGCGGCTGCTTCGCCGTCTGAGAGGAGGAAAGGCGAGGGGGTGTCGGCGGCAAGGAGAGCCACGTAGAGACCTCCGAGACCGTTGTAGACATGGTTCCATTCGAGCGAGCCGTAGGTGGGGTTGAAGTCACGGTCGGAGTTGAAATATAGATACTTGCCGTCGGCTGAGAAGATGGGGCTCGATGAATTGTACCATTTCTCCGTCACGGGATAGTCTTTCCCTGTGGTGCGGTCATAGAGATATACCACCGAGAAATCATTGGCTTCGGGACGGGTATAGGCAATCCAGCGGCTGTCGGGCGAGAAGGTGAAGGAGCGTATCTCACTCTCGGGGCAGGTCAGAAGGGTCTTCTTTGCGCCGGTGGCGGGGTCGACCTCCACCAGTCGGTTGCGGCGGTCGGAGTAGACGATGGCCTTTGAGTCGGGTGTCCAGTCGAGGCGACGGATGTAGGTGTCGTTATCTTTGGTCAGCTGCCTGGGCTCGGAGTTGGAGTCGGCGCCCTTGACCCATATCTCGGTCTCGCCGGAGAGGTCGCTGATATAGGCGATAGAGGAGCCGTCGGGGCTCCAGACGGCGCCGCGGTCGTTGGCGCCGGGAGTGTGGGTGATAAGGCGGGTCACGCCGGCCTTTACGGGGACGTCAAACACCTCGCCGCGAGCGGTGACGGCCAGGCGGGTAGCGCCGGGATTGACCGAGACGGCGGTGATGTCGCGGCTTACGGCCTTACGCTCGGCGCGGGCTATGGGACGGTCGGAGCCGAGGGTGATATCTATTTGGGTGGCCTGCTGGGTGGCGGGGTCGAAGCGGAAGATATATCCCCCCTTCTCGAAGACGATGGTCTTGCCGTCGGTCGACGGAAACTTGATGTCATAGTCGGAGAAATCGGTCACCTTGCGGGTCTGTCCGGTGGTGGTGTCATAGGCAAAAAGGTTCATCGTCATGTCGCGGTCAGAGATGAAATAGATCTCATTGCCTATCCACATCGGGATGATGTCTTGCGCCGGATTGTCGGTGATGTTTGTCACGGTGCCCGCCTTGGGGTCGTAGATCCATATGTCGTCGGCCATGCCGCCGCGATAATATTTCCAGTTGCGGAACTCGCGCATCACCCTGTTATATGCCAGGCGCTTACCATCGGGGCTCCATGATGCGAAGCCGCCTTCGGGGAGGGGGAGGCGGTCAGGCATGCCGCCTTCAGGGCTTACTTGCCAGAGCTTGCCGTCGAAGCTTGAGCCGGTGCGGTTGCGGTAGAGGATCTCCTTGCCGTCGGGGCTCCAGGTGATTACGATATTGTTGGGGCCCATGCGGTCGCCCAGGTCGTCGCGAGAGTTTGTCGAGGTGAAGGTCAGGCGCTGCGGCTCGCCACCGGTTATCGGCATCGAGTAGACCTCGGTGTTGCCGTCATACTGGCCGGTGAAAGCGACAGACTTGCCGTCGGGGCTGATGCGGGGGAAGATTTCGTTGCCTTCGTGAGAGGTGAGGCGCACAGCGCGTCCGCCCGTAGCGGGCACGCTATAGAGGTCGCCTCCGTAGCTGAAAACCACGGTCGAACCATTGACCGATGGAAAGCGGAGCAGCCGGGCCGAAGAGTCGGCGCCGCTTGTCCCGGCAGCAATAGCGGCAAAGGAGATGGCCGCTGCCGCTGCCACAGAAATAAATCTTGACATTTCCGGTTTGAGAGATATTAGTGATAATAAAATGATTTCCGACAGAGGCCTCCGGCAAATCGTTCAGGCGATTGCACTGCTGCCTTTTCGCCGGCAAAGGTAGCAATTTTCGTCGAAAAATCGCCCCCGGGATATAATGTCGTTGCTCCTTTTCCGCGATTTTTATTACCTTTGTGCAACTCTTACCTTAATAAGTTTTATGGCTGAAGAATTGATTGTCGGCGGGGGGAGCAAGAGTGAGCGCTATGCCACTCTCCTGCCGCAGATGGAGGCTCTGATGGCCTCGGAGACCGATATGATAGCGGTGATGGCCAATCTGGCTGCCGCTATAATGAGCTCGTTTGGATTTCTCTGGGTGGGCTTCTACCGCGTTGCGGGGGATGAGCTTGTCCTCGGGCCGTTTCAGGGCCCGCTCGCCTGCACGCGCATCAGGCGTGGCCGCGGAGTATGCGGGACGGCCTGGGCCGACGACACCACCATCGTGGTGCCCGACGTGGAGCTCTTCCCCGGTCACATTGCCTGCTCATCGGCCTCGCGCTCCGAGATTGTGGTGCCCTATCATTATCCCGACGGAAGAGTGGCGGGAGTGCTCGACATCGACAGCGCCGAGCTCTCGACCTTTGACGATACCGATGCCCTCTGGCTCCAACGCGCTATGGCCGCCTTTTCCAATCATCTGACCTGCTGACCTTCTCATACGATATGGACCGCTTTGACGTGACGATACTCGGCTGCGGATCAGCCACCCCGACTCTCCGCCACCACCCCTCGGCCCAGGCCGTCAACTTCCGCGGGAGAGTGATGCTCATCGACTGCGGCGAGGGGACTCAGCTCCAGCTCCGCCGCTATGGCATAGCCTTCTCGCGCATTACCGACATCTTTATCAGCCATCTTCACGGCGACCACTGCCTCGGGCTGCCCGGACTCCTCTCGACACTCGACCTTCAGGAGTCGACTCAGCCCGTGACGGTCCATATTCCGGCTCATGGGCTCGACATCTTCGCCCGGATGCTGAAGTTTTTCTGCCCCGGCGCTAAGTCGATAACGCTTAAGGCCATCCCGGCGGGCACTAATGTAATCCTCTCGACCAAGACCCTGACAGTCACCTCCTTCCCGCTCTATCACCGCATTGCCGCTTTTGGGTTTATCTTCCGCGAGGGGCTGCGTGAGCGCCGCCTCTTGGGCGATGTGGCCGATGCGCTCGGTATCCCCCCCTCGCTCCGCAAGGGGATTAAGGCGGGAGCATCATGGCGCCGCCCGGCCGACGGGCGCGTCTTTGACAATCGCGAGCTTACGGCCTCGCCACCCTCTCCGCTGTCGTATGCCTACTGCTCTGATACCATGGCCGACCCACGGGTGGCCGAAGCTGTCAGGGGAGTGGACCTGCTCTATCATGAGGCCACCTATCTCTCAGACCTGGCTACGCAAGCCATTGCCCGAGGCCACTCCACGGCTGCCCAGGCCGGCGAGATAGCCCGCGAGGCCGGGGCCGGCGCGCTCCTTATAGGCCATTATTCCAAGCGCTATACCGACAGCTCGCCCCTCGTGGCCGAGGCCTCCGCTACCTTCCCCGGGCCGGTCATTGCCGCCGACGAGGGGATGACCATCGAGATTGAGCGTTATCGCCGCAAGGAGGTGGATAATCTGTCGGTGGCTCCCGCTACTGATGATGATAAACCGGCCATTCTCGACATCTTTGGGCTCGCCAAGGAGCGCATGAGGGCCGGTGGCAACATGGCGCAATGGACCGGGGGCTATCCCTCGGAGGATATAGTCAAGACCGATATCGGGGCGGGGCGATGCTTCGTCGTCAAAGACCCTGACACCGGAAGTGTGGAGGGCTCATTTTCGATCATCGACGGAGACGAGCCCACCTATGCCACCATCGACGGAAGCTGGCCCGACGACCGCCCTTACCTGACCATCCATCGCATCGCCGCGCGCCGCGAAGGTCTCGGCATCGCCGACCGCTGCCTCGCCTTTGCCCGCGCCGGATGGCCAGACCGGGCTATCCGCATCGACACCCACGCCGACAACATCCCTATGCTCGGCTGGATACGCTCTCGCGGCTTCGGCTACTGCGGCATCATCCGGCTGGCAGACGGCAGCCCGCGCCTCGCCTTTCAGTTGAGGCAATGGCCTGAGACATAGCCGGATGACTTTCCGCGACGGATTTTTTTTCATTCTGAGGGTAATGATTTTTCACATTAGGCTGTCTACATAATAAAAACCATTACTGACACTCCAGATGCAATATTCGACCTCAGAATTCGAAACCCTTTACAACCGCTGCTTCCCGCCGTCCATGAGGATGGCGATGAGCCTGCTCCATGAGGAGGATGAGGCCCGCGACACGGTCCAGGAGGTGTTTTTAAGGCTGTGGGAATCGGACTCAAGGGTTGATAATCCGGAGGCCTTTATCATAAGGGCAGTCCGCAACGCCTGCCTCAACCGCATCGACAGGATGGCGACGCGCGAGAAGGTGTGCCGACGAATTATGATAGAGCATACTCCGGCCGAATATGATCCCGAGCAGCGCGAGGAAGATCTGCGCCGCGCCATCTGTCTGCTCCTCACTCCCCGTGAACAGCAGACCGTAACGAAAATCTACACCGAAGGCCTGAGCTACAAGGATGCGGCCTCAAGCCTCGGCATCTCAGTGGCTGCCGTGAATAAAAATATCGTCGGCGCCCTAAAAAAGTTAAGGACTCATTTCAAATCTGCCGCAATATGACAGAAAACCAGAGAGAGGCAATAATTGCCAAGATGATAGATGCTCCGGAGACATTGTCGGGCGAAGAGCTCGGGATGATAGAGCATGACGCCGAGCTGCGCGACATCTACGGGATATCGGCCTCGGTCAGCGGGGCCTCCTTGTCTCAGCCTGAAATAGACATGGCCGAGGAATGGGCGCTCTTCAGGCCGCGCCTGCAGCGCAAGCCGTCGATAATGCGCCGGGTTATGCGCCTGGCCGCCCTCTGGCTCACCATCTGCGCAATGGGTTGGACCGTCGGCCTGGTGATTGACAAAATCTTCAGCAGCAATGACGACAGCCCGGTAATGGCCTCGGAGGAGAAGAAGACTCCTGAGCCCGAAGAGGCTATCATCAACTATGCCGAAGCCGCCGATGACCCTGTGCCCGACACCGCCGGAGCCACTCACGCCGGAGCGGATCAAGCCGCTCCATCCGCCCCCAAAGCCCGGAAGCGCCGGACTGACGCCGACGCTCCCCTCCCTGCCCGGGAGATTGACATCGATGAATATCTGCGCATCCGGCAGGCCGAGATAGACAATGACCTTGCCCTCATAACGGCCGAAGCCTACGCCGCCGAGTATGAAAACATCATTCTGCTCCTCGACCTTGAGGGCGAGACCGACCCCGTGATTGAAAGTACAATCCTAAGAGTAACACTGCAATAAAAAACTATCACCCATGAAACTATCTTTATTATTCTTTTCGGCTATCGTGGCTGCCTTAATGCCGCTGGGCGTGGCTGCACAGAGCAACATCATCAAGGCTTTTGACGACATCATCAACAATAAGAATGCCGTGATTGTGGCCACCCACTCCCTGGACAAGGACCCCGAGACCAACACCAAGACGGGCCAGAGCGATGTCTACCGCTTCACTCTCCCCGCCAAGGACATCAAACTGGTAAAGAACGTCATAGCGGCCTTTGAGAAAGACAGCGATATGGCTTACAGCCTCAACAACGGCAAGTGCAATAATGAGGCGACCCTCGGCCTATCGGTCGGCGACGGAAGCGCCCCCGGCATCTACATCAACAATATCACCGGCGACTACATCTATGCTCTTTTCCTCGCTCCCAACACCGAGGACCCGGAGGGCTATTACCGCTACGCCTACGGCATGAACTATAAGGAGGAGGATGGCGAGATAAAAGGCTCACTCATCATCACCTATGCACTCACTCTGGCGCGGCGACAGGCGCTGGAACAAGAGCAGCGGTCGGATGCCCTGAAGCGCCTCTCCGCTGACACCTCCAGCGTGCACTTTCCCTCAAAGCTCTTACCTTGGTTTGACCAGGTGATGGGGTGCATCCAGGCTATGCCATCGGCCAACTCTGCTGTCCAAATCGCACTGGCCACCAGGGTTTTTAATCTGATTGGAAACGTCAACAGATATCCTGACGTGACGGACGTCCAGAAAACCACGATCTACAATATCCTGCAAAATATGTCAGGCGACTCGCGTTATAATCGGGACCCCATCCTCTCCCCGCTGATCACGCAATCCATGTCAGCCCTGAAATAATCCACCATTCATATATTTGATCCGCAGGGGTCGGACGGTGAAACTTATGAATAAGGTCGGAGACCCGAAAGAATAGCCGGCGGGGATGCGTCCCCAATGTAGGGTCGCGACATGCCGCAGCACTATGAGGGTCGGAGACCCGATACCGCGGGTAACCCCACGTGGAGCGTAGCGGAACGTGGGGACGACCACAGCCTATCTTCCCACTGAGCATCGGAGATGCGATACTATGGTAACAATCAGGCCGTTTGCCCTATCTTTTTACCATGGTATCGCATCTCCGATGCTCTGTCTTTCTCTTTGTTTCCTCTTCCCCCATGTTCCGCTAATCGCTCCACAAGGGGTTACCCACAGTATCGGGTCTCCGACCCTCCCCCCCCGAGACCGGGAGGCGACCCTACAATACGAGATTACACCATATAAAAATAAAACCTTGGTCATCATCAACGGAGGGAGTGGGGAGGAGGTGGGACGGGGGTCGGTCCGAAAATTCAAAAGCCCTGCTCCGGGCGTATGCCCGGGAGCAGGGATATCAGTGTCATGACGTCAGGAGTGTACTCGCCTCAAGAGGCGGCAGAGGGGGAGATTATTCCTCTACCGAGCGGAGCTGCTGGACGTAGACGGCCTTCATCATCTTCTTGCGGTTGACGACAGAGGGCTTCTGAAAAGCCTGGCGGCTGCGGAGCTCTTTTACGATGCCGGTCTTTTCAAATTTACGTTTGAATTTCTTCAGGGCGCGCTCGATGTTCTCGCCTTCTTTTACTTGTACGATGATCATTTCGTTGAGTTAATGGGATATTTCTGGTTGTTATTTTTCGGGTTGGTGCATCCGGAAGCTCCCTTCGGGGCCAAATGCGCGGCAAAATTAGCAAAAATCCTCCACACTCAAAAATTTCAGCCAATATTTTTTGCCTCCTTCGCTCCGGATGAGTTGCTGCCTCTCAACTTGGTGACATGTTATTGACAATGAGGTTACACATTTGGCTGAAAAAAGTGTTTTGGATAAATTTGTAAGCACAATAGCCCGCGAGGTCTTTCAATCTTCTCCCTGCGGGCCCACACCTAAATCTATGACCCTAATCACAAACCTTCTCAGGAAACTGGGAACTCCCGAGACCGACCGTCCGCCCGTTTCAAAATGCAAAAACATCACCGACAAGGATAAGCTTGCCGGCTGGATTGTGGCCAATTATCTCCGCAATGGGTCAGCTACGCTCAGCTCCGTCCTGGAGCGCAAGGCCGACTTCCGTCTGTGTTCCCTTATTAGCCGCCATCTGGCCGAGGCTTTCTTCTCCTCTTATGGGCAAGACATCTTCCATAATATTAAGATGGAGGCCGAGGCTATGGGATATCATCTGGAGCTCCAGCGCTCGGGCCGGCTGGCCGACACCCGCAATCTTGCATCAATGGTCACTCCCGTGAAATATAAAGGTTTCGGGTCAACTCTCGGCTCGCCCGATGATCATGGTCATCTCTTTCAGATCAACCGACTCGCTTTCGTCGAGGAGAAGCCTATCGTAGGCATCCTCGAGGCCCCCGGAATCGCTCAGACGGAGATTGTTAAAGGCGGTAAGGAGATCGGTACCCGGGGCCCGTGGCGCCTCATTCAGCTTGATCCCGCGCTCTCCGATGATATGACCGCTCTGCTGGTAAAGCCCGATAAGGGCGATATCAAGGTGGAGTTTGCTTACTTCGCGAGCATCAACGACACCGATTTCAGAATGATTTATCGCATAAACACCGAGAGATGACCCATATCGCTCTGGCCGACGGGGGAGCCCACGACACGCTCCTCCCCCTGACATTTACACGCCCGGTGGCTGATATCCGCATGGGCATCCTCACTATGGCGGAGCGCCGAAAATTTATATCTCCGGCAGTCTACTCATATTCTACCGTCGATTATCTCTCTGAGAAATATCCCGCCGATCCGGAGGCTACCGTCACTCTCGACGCGGCAGAGATTGCCGGCAGCGACGACGGCACCGGGAGCCCTCTGCGCATCACCCGCCCCCACGACATCTTCTCCCTCTGCGAGGCTGCGTTGATTATCGATTTCGAGCTGGTGACTAAGGGCCGCTCATCGGCTCCCCTGCCGGCTTCAAACACTCTCATAGGCCCTGCCGACCGCCTGTTTATTGAACATGGCGCCATGATCCAGGGGGCGATAATCAACACCTCGGAGGGCCCAGTCTATATCGGCCGGGGGGCCCATATCGGCGAGGGCACCTGCATGAGAGGGCCGATAGCAATAGGCCATCACACAATAGTCAATATGGGCGCCCGTATCTATGGCCCGACAGCCATAGGACCTCACTGCCGCATTGGCGGTGAACTCAACAATGTGGTGATGCAAGGCTATTCCAATAAGGCCCACGACGGGTTTCTGGGCAATGCCGTCATCGGAGAGTGGTGTAACATAGGCGCGGGCTGCAATGCTTCCAACCTCAAAAACGATTATACCGTAGTCAAGCAATGGAGCTACCCCGAGCGTCGTTTCCTCCCGACCGGACTCCTCCACTGCGGCCTTGTCATGGGCGACCACTCCAAGGCGGGCATCAACACGATGCTCAACACTGCCACCGTCACCGGCGTAGGAGTCAATATCCATGGCACCGGCTTCCCCCGCAATTTCGTGGCCTCATTTTCCGACGGCTCGGCCGCTGGCTTTGACACGATGTCGCTGAAGAAGTTTCTCGACACGGCCCGGCGAGTCATGGCCCGGCGCGAGGTGGAGCTCACCCCGGTTGATGAGCGCATCCTCTCGGAGGTCTATCGCCTGACCGAGACATATCGGTGATGCCGGCCCCCGGCCGCCAGAGGCTGCCTGCATAAGTTACCCTCGTCAAGCCCCGGAGCGGCATAGCATCCGGGGCTTGACGAGGGTAACTTATTGTCTATGGGGGAGCTGTATGCGGGGGCTTAGGCCTTGATGACCTCGATGGCCTCCTTGATGCTCATCATGCGCTGCTCGCCCGAAGCCATGTCTTTAAGAGTGAGATGGCCGGGGGAGGCGAGCTCATTCTCGCCTACGATGGCTGTGAAGCGGGCGCGGAGGGCGTCGGCGCGGCCCATCTGCTTTTTCATCTTGGCCGCCTCGGGAAAGAGCTCGGCTGCGATGCCGGCCCGGCGCAGCTCCTTGAGGATAGCCATGGAGGCGCGGGCCTCTTCAGGGCCAAAATTGACCATCATCACGTCGATGCCGCGCGTGGTGGCGTCAGGGAAGAGGTCAAGAGCGGTCATTACATCATAGATGCGGTCGGCGCCAAAGGAGATGCCCACCCCCGACAGTCCGGGCATACCAAACACCCCGGTGAGATTGTCATATCGTCCGCCTCCCGAGATGGATCCTATGGTATGGTCGAGGGCCTTGACCTCGATGATGGTGCCGGTGTAATAGTTGAGGCCTCGGGCAAGGCTCACGTCGAGATCGAGCTCGGCGCGCAGCCCTAAGTCGCGGGTGGCATCTACCACCTCGCGGAGCTCCTTGACGCCGAGAGTGCCGGTCTCGCTCGGCCCGAGCAGCCCGGCGAGCGCTCCAAGCCGCTCGTCAATGGAGCCGCTGATGGTGAGGATAGGGCGCAGGGCGGCGACTGACTCGGCCGAGAGGCCGCGGGCGACGAGCTCCTCCTCGACTTTCTCCGGGCCGATCTTGTCGATTTTGTCGATGGCCACGGTGATGTCGATCAGCTTGTCGGGGGCGCCGATGATTTCGGCTATGCCGGCAAGCACCTTGCGGTTGTTGAGCTTGATGGACACTCTGATGCCGAGGCGTGCAAAGACCTCATCGGCCATCTGAAGGAGGTCAACTTCATTGAGCAGGGAGTCGGAGCCTACGATGTCGGCGTCGCACTGATAAAACTCGCGGTAGCGTCCCTTCTGCGGGCGGTCGGCGCGCCACACAGGCTGTATCTGATAGCGCTTGAAGGGCATCTGGAGAGTGTCGCGGTGCATGACTACGAAGCGGGCGAAGGGCACCGTCAGGTCATATCTGAGGCCCTTCTCGCAGATGCGGGCGCCCAGACGGGCATAGTCGCCGCTCTCCACGAGGGCAGGGTCGATGTCGCGGATAAAATCGCCGGAATTGAGTATCTTGAAGAGGAGCTTATCCCCCTCCTCGCCATATTTGCCCATGAGGGTCTGGAGGGTCTCCATCGAGGGGGTCTCGATGGGGGCGAAGCCAAAGAGGCGGAATACGTCGCGGATGGTGTCGAAGATATAGTTGCGGCGGCCCATCTCGATGGGGCCGAAGTCGCGGGTGCCTTTAGGTATGGAGGGTTTCACTTGCGTGGTGTTAAGGGTCAATGGTTAAGGTAGGAATAGATAGGGCAATTTACTGTTTCTCAGGGACGGCCTCGCCATATGTCTCGCGGATGAATGTCACGGCAAAGGCTCCGGCGATGAGAAGGGCGCCGGCAATGACGAGCATCACACCCTGGCTTCCTCCGGCCAGCTTGAGAACGAAACCGCCCAGGGCAGCAGCCACTATCTGGGGCACGCATATGGTGCCGTTGAAGAGGCCCAGATATGCGCCAATGTTGTCGCCTTTGAGGGAGTTTGTCAGGATGGTGAAGGGGATGGCGAGCATGGCGGCCCATGCGAAGCCGATGAGGAAATAGCTTATGAAGAGCAGATATTTGTCGGCTATGAAGAAGGTGGAGATAAATCCGAGGCCGCCAACGATAAGGCTCAGGGCATAGACCAGTTTGCGGCTCTTGAAGCGCGGGATGACGACGGCCCAGAGAATGGAGCCGACGGCCTGGACTGCAAAGACATTGCCCACCCAGTTGCCAGCCTCCTGATAGCCGGCCGAAGCGGTGTCGGTGGTGCCCCATACCGAGGCGGCTATCGCGCCGGTGGTGTAGGTCCACATGAAGAGGAAGGCGGCCCAGCAGAAAAATTGCACGAGGCCCACGGTCCAGAATGTCTTTGGGGCATCGATCAGGAGCTTGATGACATTGCTGTTGCCGGCGCTTTTCTTAGCATCAGGGTCGAGGCCGTGAAACTCGGCATACTCCCTGGGAGGCATCTCGCGTATGGTCACGAAGGAATAGATTACACACAGGATGAGGATGGCCGCGCCGATATAGAATGAATAAGTCACCGAGTCGGGCACCACACCTTCGGGCGCTATATTGCTGATGCCGATGGCTGTCAGGATAAAGGGGGCGAGATAGCCCACGAGCGAGCCTGCATTGCAGAGAAAGCTCTGGATGGAATAGGCCAGGCCCTTCTGCTTCTCATTGACCATATCGCCGACAAGCATCTTGAAAGGCTGCATGGCCATATTGATAGATGTGTCGAGAAACATCAGGGCAATGAAGCCAAATATCATCGCAGTGGAGACAGCAAAGCCGAAGCTGCCGGCATTGGGGAGGAGACACATCACTATGACGGCAATCAGAGCGCCTAAAAGAAGATACGGGAGGCGGCGACCAAGACGGTTCCAGGTCCGGTCGGAGGCCACGCCGATAATGGGCTGGATTATGATGCCCATCAGCGGGGGGAGGATCCAGAAATAGCTCAGTGAATGAGGGTCGGCGCCTATCGTGGCAAAGATGCGGGAGATGTTGGCGCTCTGGAGAGCATATGCAATCTGGACGCCAAAGAAGCCGAAGCTCAGATTGAAGAGCTCTATGAAGCTGCGGTCGGCTTTGATGTGGGATGGTGTCATGGATGGTGTGTTTCTGAAATCTTGAATAGTCTGGTAAAAGGTTATTCCGGATTGGCAAATGAGTAGAGGAGATCAATTTCCGCTGCCCAGAGGGTGTCGTCGGGGGTCTCGAGGATGAGGGGGATGCCCGAGGTCAGGGGGTCGGCGATGAGGCGTCGGAAAAACGGGAGGCCGATAGCGCCGCGGCCTATCGACTCATGCCGGTCAACATGGCTGCCGAGCCCCTTCTTGGAGTCGTTGAGATGCATCCCGGAGAGGAAGCTCAGCCCGATGTGGCGGTCAAACTCCTCCCACATAGCCTTATAGCCGGCCTCGGAAGCGAGGTCGTAGCCGGCGGCGAAAGCGTGGCATGAGTCGATGCACACCCCCACACGGCTCTTATCCTCCACCCCGGCTATTATGCGCCCTATCTGGTCGAAGGAGAAGCCGAGATTGCTCCCTTGCCCGGCGGTGTTTTCGATGACAGCCTTGACACCCTCCGACGTCTTGAGGGCGAGATTGATGCTCTCGGCGATGAGGTCGAGGCATCGCTCCGGCTCGATGAGGGTGAGATGGCTCCCGGGATGGAAATTCAGCATAGTCAGGCCGAGCTGCTCGCAGCGCAGGAGCTCGTCAGCAAAGGCTTCGCGGCTCTTGGCGAGCTTCTCGGGATCGGGGGCGCCGAGGTTGATGAGATAGCTGTCGTGGGGGAGGATGGCCCCGGGGTGATATCCGGCTTCGGCACATGCGGCCTTAAACGCCTCGGCTTCTTTGGCGCTGATAGGCTTGGACGCCCAGCGCGAAGGGTTGCGGGTGAAGAGGGCAAATGCTCCGGCCCCGATGGCGAGAGCCGCTTCGGGGCTGCGGCTCACGCCTGGCGATGCCGATACGTGGGCGCCGATATATTTGCCGGTGGCCGCAGCGCGCTGCGGGCCGGTAAGGGATGACAGATCGTTCACGGAGAAGGCTGGTCTGTAAGGTTAACAATGCTCAGAGCCCGGCCGGTAATGCGGCCGACGGGCTCACAGAGTGCAAAGATAATATTTTTCCATCGTAAAATGTCAAAATTCACCTCCTGAAATGTCATAGGGCCATCCAAGTGTAATGGTGAGGAGCTCAGGGGCGAGGAGAAATTCTCTTTTTTTGCCACAAATATGGCCGTTTCATATTTTGTGCTTGTCTGATATGTCTTTTTGCTCTATTTTTGCAGGAGTGATTATGCTTCACGCTCATATTCGATAATCTATTATACATCATTTCCTTTTTAATCAGCAAGATTATGAAAAAACTCCTTATCGCGCTCTTAATGATGATCCCTCTGCTGGCATCTGCGCAGAGCTCCCTGATGGGTGTGCAGTTTGGGACACCCGTCAAAGACTTCGTTACCCGGATGAACAGCAAGAGCAAGGAGCTCGCCTCAGTGGCCCACGCCAAGAAGTGTAAGATCGAGGTCAATAAAAACCTTCCCGGCGACATCAAAAGCGCCTGTGTGGCAACTATAGAGTTTGAATACAAGAGCTCCGAGGCACCGATGGGCTTCACCGTGATCTGCTCTGCGCTGACTTCACGCTACGGCAAGCCGGTCATTAACGAGATAGAGATGTTTTCTAAAGAGGGAGTGTTGACCCATCATGTGAAAGATTATATCTTCTATCCTAAATTCGGCGAGGTGGTCCTCAGCCGCGACAAAGAAACCGTGACGGTGACAATCATCGACTACACGGCTCTGCAGGGTGCTTATCTCGATCTTTTTATGACCTTCTGACCCCCACGCTCGGTAACGTCCAATGTACATACGATTAAAGGTCGCGGCTCGCCGCGACCTTTAATCGTATAGGTAAACTGAATTGAGCCTAAATCATGGCGGGGAGGGCGCCATGGAGGCCGCGGAGGTAGTCGGCGGCAGCCATGCGGCGCTTGCCGGCGGGCTGGAGCTCAAGGATGGCCAGCCGGGAACCATCGGGGCAGGTCACGGTCAGAGGTTCATCCGGGTCTGAAGCCGACAAGACTCTGGTGGCAAAGATTTTTGCCGTTGCTGAGGTGCCGTCGGGGAGGCGCATCTCGGTCCATGCGGCGGGATAGGGAGAGAGGCCGCGGACAAGATTGTGGATCCGGCGGGCCGGACAGGTCCAGTCGATGCGGCATGTCTCGGTGAAGATTTTCGGCGCAGGAGTGGGCTCGATGCCGGTCGACAGCTGCTCGGTGGCCACGGCGCGCCCTCCCGCGATGTCGGCGAGAGTCTTGAGAGTAAGGTCGGCGCCGAGGGTCATCAGGCGGTCGTAGACGCTCCCGACATTTTCGTCGGGGCCTATTGAGATGCGTTCCTGGGCGATGATAGGGCCGGTGTCGATGTCGTGGGAGAGGAAGAAGGTGGTCACTCCGGTCTCCGCTTCTCCGTTGATAATGGCCCAGTTGATGGGCGCGGCGCCGCGATAGCGCGGCAGCAGGGAGCCGTGGAGATTGAAGGTCCCGAGAGGAGGCATTGTCCACACCACTTCAGGCATCATCCTGAAGGCGATTACCACAAATAGATCGGCGCCATAGGCGCGGAGGGTCTCGATGAAGTCGGGGTCGCGGAGCTTCTCAGGCTGGAGGATTGGTAGGCCGGCCGCGAGAGCATATTGCTTGACGGCGCTCAGGCGTGGGGCGTGGCCGCGACCGGCGGGGCGGTCGGGGGCGGTGACAACGGCTGCCACCTCTATATCGTTGTCTTCCTCATGGATGCGGCGGAGGCTCTCCACGGCAAATTCGGGGGTTCCGAAAAATACTATCTTCATTGCAAGGGATTGGGTTTCAGGATTTAAAGGGGTGTGAGGACTATTTTACGCGGTCGGGGTTGGCGGCGATGAAGCTCTTCCAGTCGCGCGGCCCGCTCCGCCGGGCATCGGGGCGGCTCGATTCATAGAAATGGGTCATAGCCACTGCCAAAGCATCGGTGGCGTCGAGAGGGAGGCCGTCGAGAGTGGCGTCGGAGAGGGACAGCATGCGCCGGAGCATCTCGCGGACCTGCTCTTTGGAGGCCGCGCCATTGCCGGTGATGGCCTGCTTGACCTTGCGCGGCTCATATTCTGCAATCGGGAGGTCGCGCTCGAGGGCTGCGGCCATAGCCACCCCCTGAGCCCTGCCGAGCTTGAGCATCGACTGGACGTTTTTGCCGAAGAAAGGTGCTTCGAGGGCCATCTCGTCGGGATGGTAAGAGTCGATGAGGCCCGTCACGCGGTCGAAGATGCGGCGCAGGCGCAGGTAATGGTCTTCCAACTTTGAGAGATGGATCACGCCGAGAGTAATCACTTCGGTCCTCTTGCTCCGGGTGACTCCGACAAGCCCGTAGCCCATCAGGTTTGTGCCCGGGTCGATGCCTATGATTATGCGGCTATATTCAGATGGAGGTGTCAAGGGGCCGGAAGGAATGGGACAGGATGTCCATATAGGTTGAAAACCAGAGTATTTTGCCCTTGCCGTAGATTGATTCAAGACGGTGCCTGAGGGGCTCGGCCGTCGTTTCCCACACCGCGGCTGCGGCCTCCTCGGCCATCACGAGCTGGAGGGCATAGCTGCGGGTGGCCTCATCGGGGCTGTCGATTAGGGCGAGAGTGTGGCCCGCCACCCCGGGCGACTCCAGGGCGGCGGGAATATATTCCTTACGGGCCCAGTCAAGGAAGGGCTCGGGGGGAGAGGTGATGTCGATGATGAAGGTGGTGTTGAAAAGGATCATACGGTGAATGTCAGGAAGGAGGGGACGAGGGTGCCGGTGAGCCAGAGCCATCCCATGATGATCCAGGCAGCGACGCCGATGGTAGTCCCGTAGCGGATAAGGGTCCGGGCCCGGGCCGATGCTCTGGCGGCATCGTCATAGCGGCCCAGATTGTAGCTGCTCTCCACTTTGGAGGAATAATACATTGCTGCGGCTCCGAGGGGAAGGCAGAGGAAGATGGTCACCAGGAGAGCCTCTACGGTCCATGTCGCGGGGCAGGGGAGGAGGTGGAGGCCGATGGCGCGTGGGGAGTGGCCATAAGAGTTGGGTGTGATGCGTTGTCTCATTGCGATAAAGGTTTTCGGCGTGTGTTAATCTTACGTTTAATGCCGCGGAAGATAATGGGAATGTGTCGCAAAATCGTAGCGGTCTTACCATAATAAAAACACATGATGCGAAAACGTTCGCTCAGAGATGAAAATTCGTTGTTTGTGGTCAGGCCCTCGCTCAGATAATCGATGATTGGCTCGGGACCGAGATAGACATTTTTGCGGGAGTGCTGGAGGCAGCGTATCACCCATTCGTAGTCGGCCGAGAAGCGGTAGCGCGTGTTGTAAGGGCCGGTCATTGCCCGGCAGACGGCCATGGCCTGATGGCACACCTTCATGCCGTCGGCAAACGAGCGTAGCGTCAGCTCCTCGGGAGCGCGGAAATGGCGCTCGCCCACCTTGCGTCGCTCGCGGTCTACCAGTATTGTCTGGCCATAGACGATGCCGGGATAATCCTCGCGCTCGATGGCCTCGGCATATCGGCTGAGGACATCGGGGCCATGGAAGGCATCGCCGGCATTGAGGAAGATGACATATCGGCCGGTGGCGCGCTCAAGGCCTTTGTTCATGGCGTCGTAGAGGCCGCGGTCGGGCTCGCTGACGATGATGGTCCCCTCCGGGGCGAGAGCGCGGGCCATGGCGAGAGTGCCGTCGGTCGAGGCTCCGTCGATGATGAGATATTCCACCCTGCCGCCATAGTCTTGCCCGGCCACGCTGCGGAGCGTCGGCTCGAGGGTCGCCTCGGCGTTATACGTCACGGTGATGATGCTGAAGAGGGGCGCGGAGTCCATAAGGGTCAGGGTGTTGTCGGGGGTGATGAGGGTCAAAGTGGTAAACGGATGCAGGGCGGTAAAGCCTTTTTGCCCGACAAAGTTAATCAAAAATCCCGACAGGCCGTAACCACATCTGCAACTAAGTGAGCGAGAGCAGCCACCAGGCCAATGGAACCACACGTATGGTCAGGCCCCTCTCCTCGATAATTGTATCATCGGAGCGCGTGACTATTTCAGCCTCGGCAAGCCCATAGAGCTTATGGAAAGTAGAGAGGGCTCTGCAAAAATGCGGTTTTATTCGGCGCCGGCAAACAAAATCTGATATTTATATTCGACAGCAGCAAATGACAATGGTTTTGACGAAAGGTCGGCCATGCTCCGGGGGAGGAGAGCATGGCCGACAATGAGGGGGATATGAGAGCTATAGGAGCTCCCTCGCTTATCGATAGATTACATCACGCCCTGGCCGAGCATGGCATTGGCCACCTTCATGAAGCCGGCGATGTTGGCGCCCTTCATGTAATTTATGTAGCCTGAAGGCTCGGTGCCATAGGCCACACACTGGGTGTGGATGTCGCTCATGATGGTATGGAGCTTCTCATCAACCTCGGCTGCGCTCCACTGAAGGTGCATGGCGTTTTGGGTCATCTCGAGGCCGGAGGTGGCCACACCGCCGGCGTTGACAGCCTTGCCGGGGGCATAGGTGAGCCCGGCGGCGATGAAAGCATCGATAGCTTCGGGTGTGCAACCCATGTTTGACACCTCAGCCACGATGGCCACGCCATTGTCGATGATGGCCTTGGCATCCTCGCCCGACACCTCATTCTGTGTGGCGCAGGGGAGGCAGATGTCGACCTTGCGCTCCCAGGGACGGCGGTCGGGGTAGAATGTGGAGCCGGGGAATTTATCGGCATAAGGAGCGACGATATCCTCGCCGGAGGCGCGGAGCTCGAGCATATAATCGATCTTTTCGCCGCTGATACCGTCGGGGTCGTAGATATATCCGTCGGGGCCGGAGATGGTCACCACTTTGGCGCCAAGCTCGGTGGCCTTGGTCACAGCGCCCCAGGCCACATTGCCGAAGCCGCTGACGGCGATGGTCTTGCCGGCGATATTGTCGCCCTTCATGTCAAGCATATTCTGGACGAAATAGAGTGCGCCGAAGCCTGTGGCCTCCGGGCGGATACGTGAGCCGCCAAACTCGAGAGCCTTGCCGGTCATAGAGCCGTCGCACTGATTGCAGAGCTTCTTGTACATGCCATACATATAGCCCACCTCACGGCCGCCTACGCCTATATCGCCGGCGGGCACGTCGCGGTCGGGGCCGATATTCTTCCAGAGCTCGAGCATAAAGGCCTGGCAGAAACGCATGATCTCAGCGTCGCTCTTGCCGCGGGGCGAGAAGT
>CAZAUV010000009.1:0-31282 GCA_964488335.1 uncultured Bacteroides sp. | reverse complement strand
TGCTGGCCTGCTTCTCCTCCTGAGCCATGCGCTTGGTCTTCTGGTCGAGCCATGAGGAGTAGTTGCCTTTCCAGGGGATGCCTTCGCCGCGGTCAAGCTCCAGTATCCATCCGGCAACATGGTCGAGAAAATAGCGGTCGTGGGTGATGGCTATCACCGTGCCGGGATATTGCTGGAGGTGCTGCTCAAGCCAGTCGATCGACTCGGCGTCAAGATGGTTGGTCGGTTCGTCGAGCAGGAGGATGTCGGGCTGGCGGAGCAGGAGACGGCAGAGAGCCACACGGCGACGCTCGCCGCCCGAGAGGGTAGAGATCTTCTGGTCGTCGGGCGGACACTGGAGGGCATCCATGGCTCGCTCGAGCTTATTATCGATGTTCCAGGCATCGGCGGCGTCAAGGGCATCTTGCAGCTCGGCCTGGCGGGCGATGAGGGCATCCATTTTGTCGGGGTCGTCAAGCACTTCGGGGTCGCCAAAGGCTTCATTGACCTTGTCAAACTCGGCTAAGAGGTCCATGATGGGCTTCACACCCTCGCGGATCACCTCGATTACGGTCTTGTCGGGGTCGAGCTGCGGC
This sequence comes from uncultured Bacteroides sp., assembly GCA_964488335.1. GTDB lineage: Bacteria > Bacteroidota > Bacteroidia > Bacteroidales > Muribaculaceae > Paramuribaculum. The sequence continues at coordinate 30,707 of CAZAUV010000009.1, read as the reverse complement.
TCCTGCTCGAGGTAGCCCACGGAGTAGCCGGGGGAGAAGACCACTTCGCCCTGATAATCCTTGTCCACACCGGCGATGATCTTAAGCAGACTCGATTTGCCGGATCCGTTGAGACCTATGATGCCTATCTTGGCGCCATAGAAAAAGGAGAGGTAGATGTTTTTAAGGACTTGCTTCTGAGGAGGGTAGGTCTTGGATACGCCTACCATCGAGAAAATTACTTTTTTATCGTCTGCCATAGGGAGGGGGGGATGCAGGGGATTAGGAATGAGGAATTAGAGAGGCTTCAGCGACGGCGGGCGGCGCGGAAGGGATAGTCAGGGGCCACGCGGCCCGAGGCTATATTGTTGAGTTTGTTACGTATCATCTGCTTGCGCATCAGGCTGATGCGGTCAGTATAGACCTTCCCTTCGAGATGGTCGAGCTCGTGTTGCACCATGCGGGCTGCAAAGCCGGTGATTTCTTCGGTCTGTTCTTTGAGGTCGCGGTCGAGATAAGTGAGCCGGATATGTTCTACGCGCTTCACCTCCTCGCTCAGGCCGGGAATGGAGAGGCATCCCTCATCGCGCCCTACGGGGTCGCCGGAGAGTATCTCGAGGGTAGGATTGATTATTGTGCGCTTGAAACCCTTACATTCGGGGCACTTCTCGGCCAGAGGGTCGCCGTCGACCACCACGAGCCTGATGCTCTTGCCAATCTGAGGAGCAGCAAGACCCACACCATCGGATGCATACATTGTCTCAAACATATTGTCAATCAGCGTCTGGAGCTCCTCGGGCGAGAAAGCCTCGGGGTCGAGAGGGGCGGCCGTGGCACGGAGCACCGGGTGGCCATAGAGATATATCGGAAGTCTCATCTATATTATGTCGTGATGAATAGTTGCGTTATCAGGGGTCAGAGCGGGGAGATGGATGATTGATATTGACGGCTATTGAGATAGTCGTTGAGGATAATGGTGGCGGCCATGCGGTCCACGGCTCCCTTGTCGCGGCGCTGGGAGCGGGTCATCCCCGAGTCGATCATCGAGCGATGGGCCAGGGATGACGTGAAGCGCTCGTCAAAGAAGATTATCTCTATCCCTGGGGGGAGGGCCTTGCGAAGGGCGCCTATGCCGGGGCGTATGTAGCGCATGGAGTCGGAGGGCTCGCCCGAGAGCTGCGACGGGAGCCCCACGATGATAGCGTCCACACCCTCCCGGGCCAGATAATCCTTCACGAAGGGGATCAGGCGCGGAGTGTCTACCGTGGCCAGGGCTGTGGCCACGATGCGCGCGGGGTCGGTGACGGCCAGGCCGCAGCGGCGCCTCCCGTAGTCTATTGACATCAGTCGTCCCATAATCGAGGCAAAGTTACGCATTTTTTTTCGCTTACGGTCCAGGGCGGGGCGATTATTGTATGGCGATAGTTAAAAAATCTAAAGCAAGGGGATGGGATGCTTGGTAATCCCGATAATTATTCTTAACTTTGCTTTTCCAAAGCGCCGCCTGATGGCCGCGCAAGGGCTAATTAACCTAATTTATTACACTTAATCCCCACCTGACTGCCTATCGAAACATTACTACTCTAAACTAAAACAAGAGAAACAAGTAATGCAAAACATAGCCAAGCTGACCGACGACCAGCTGGTCGCAGCCTATGCTGCCGGTGACAACAAAGCTTTTGACACTCTCCTCGCCCGCCACCAGCAGCGAGTCTTTGCTCATATTATGTCAGTGGTCAAAAACCGCGACGTGGCAAATGACATCTTTCAAGACACTTTCGTAAAAGCCATAACCACAATCAAGCAGGGCCAATATTCCGAGGAAGGTAAGTTCTCGGCATGGATCTCCCGCATTGCCCACAACCTCGTCATCGACTATTTCCGCAACAACAAAAGCGCTCAGGCCGTATCGGTCGACGATACGGACAGCGACCTGCTCAACCGCCGCGACTATGCCGACGCCTCGGTGGAGGATACCCTCGTGGCCGAGCAGACCACCGATGAAATCATGAGCCTCGTAGATACGCTCCCTGACAATCAGCGCCAGGTGATCAATATGCGCATCCACGACGATATGTCGTTTAAGGAAATAGCCAAGGCCACCAATGTAAGCATCAACACCGCTCTGGGCCGTATGCGCTACGCTCTCCTTAATATGCGCCGCGCCGCCGCCGACCGCGACCTCATCCCTGCCTGAGCATCAAAGCTCTTCCTATTATGCCTCATCCACTCCCTCATATCATAGCATCCACCATCGAGGATAATCATCTCCCCGCGCCCGCCGACGGACCTATTATCGTAGGCCTCAGCGGAGGGCCCGACTCTGTGGCGCTCCTCGCCATTCTTCGCGATCTGGGATATGACTGCATCGCCGCCCACGCCAACTTCCATCTGCGTGGCGACGAGAGCAACCGCGATGCATCCTTTGCCCGCCGCATGGCCCTCCGTCTTGGGGCACGCGTCGAGATGACCGACTTTGATATTGAGGCTTATCGCCGCGACAACGGCGGCTCCATAGAGATGGCCTGCCGCTCCACACGCTACGACTGGATGCAATCCCTGGCCGCAAAATATGGAGCTTCGGCCATCGCAGTCGGCCATCACCGCGACGACAATATAGAGACCATTCTCCTCAACCTCACCCGAGGCACCGGCATAGCCGGCCTCACCGGCATGGGCCTGCGCCGCGACAACATCATCCGCCCTCTCCTCTTCACACCCCGTGAAGAGATAATGACCTATCTGCAATCGCGCGGCCTCGACTATGTAACCGACTCCTCCAACGGCGAAAACGACTATCTCCGCAATCGTCTCCGCAACATAGCCATCCCCGCCCTTACCCGCGCTGTCTCTACGGCCAAGGAGGGCATCATATCGTCGGCCACGCGGGTCGATGAGGCCGAGGTCTTTTATCGCCGGGCCATCGCCCGGGTCATTGCCGAGGCCACCGCGGGGCCCGGTGGCGACACCATCAACCTCAGGGCCATCAAAGAGCAGTGGGGCAGCTCTGCCGCTCTGATCATCTATGAGCATCTGAGATCCGACGGCATCTCGCGCTCCACCGCCTCGGATATGCTCTCGGCTTCGGCGGGGGCCCGTTTTGAAGGTCGCGACTATGCCTATTCCATCGACCTCGACGGCTCGCTCTCGCGCCGGCGCCATGGTGAGCGGGTCAACCCCGACTTCCCCTTTATCATCACGACCCTCCCGGTCGAGGAGTTTCGCCCCGAGCGCAATCCGGCCGTGGCCTATTTTGACGAGAAGGTGCTTGAGCATCAGCTCACAGCCCGGCCCTGGGTGAGGGGCGACCGGATGCACCCCTTCGGGATGCCCGGCTCCAAATTGCTGAGCGACCTCTTCGTGGAGGCCCGCATCAATGCCGACGACCGCCCCGACGTGATGCTCCTCGTTGCCGACGGCATCGAGATACTGTTTGCCGGAGGGGTACGTGCTTCGAGCCGCTACCCGGTCGGCCCGCTGACCCGTCGGGTGGTGCGCGTTGAGTGCACCCAAATTCCCGGCAGGCACTGATTTCGTTTATATTTAATCCTTGCTTACCGTGAAACCGAGAGCTCTCATAGCCGTCAATCTTACGGGCTTTATGTCATTTATCCTCGATGATATTGATATTCTCAGAGATATGGGTTATGATGTTACCGTTGCGGCCGATAACCGTTTTGGTGAAGATATAATCCGAGGTGAGATAGCAAGACGGGGCGCTGAGTTTGTCGATATAAGGATGGACACTAAGTCGCCTCTCAACAAAGCCAATCTTGAGTGCCTGAGGCAATATAGGGCATTAATCCGCAGCAAACGTTTTAAGGCAATTGTATGTCACACTCCTATCGCCGGCCTGATTGTCCGCATGGCGGCGGCAGGTACCGGTGCCAAGGTAATATATGTTTCCCACGGACTTTCATGGACCGACCTCTCCCCGGCAAAGACAAAGCTGAAATTCAAGAGTGTGGAGGCTGTCGGAAGTCTTTTCTGCGATGCGATCGTCACTATCAACACGGCCGACTTTGAGGAGGCGCGCAAGCTCCTGTGTCGTAAGGTGTTTACCATCAGTGGTGTAGGCTGCGATATAGAGCGCTACAGTCGCTCCGCCATTGACCGTCGGGAGATGAGACGATCGCTGGGCATAAGCCCTGACAAAATACTTGTTTTAGCTATCGGTGAGATTTCAGAGCGTAAAAATCATCTTGTCATCGTCAGGGCTCTCGCCTCGCTCCCGGCCGAGCAGCGCGACAGATTTGTTTTCGTGGTAGCCGGCCGCCATATTGCCGGACAAGAAGTGAAAGCCACCATTGAACGGGAGGCGCGGGATGGCGGTGTCGATATACGCTTTCTCGGTTTCCGCTCCGATATTCCCGATCTGGTCAATTGTGCCGATATCGGCGTGATGCCTTCGGTACGTGAGGGGCTCGGCATGGCGGGCATACAGATGCTTGCAGCATCCGTTCCACTGGTAGGTACCTCCGTCCAGGGTATAAAAGAATATATCATTAATGAATCTACAGGCTATACCGTGGCCTCGCCTTTCGATGCAGCGGGCTTTGCAGAGGCGCTCGTGCGTCTGTCCGATGTCGCTGTCCGACGCTCGATGGCAGATGCATGCCATGCAAAGGCAAGGGAATTTACTAAAGAGAAATCAATAGCTCAGCGTAGAGCCATCTTCACGGAGATTTTTTCCGACTGACACCCTCCATCGGTTTTGAGAATTAGCTATATTCTCTTACGGGACTGATGGCATTACAGACATTTTTATTACCTTTGCCGGGAAAGAATTGATATGCCAAAGGATATGAAAAAGTTATTACCGCTCCTCTTCATAGCTATTAGCTCTGCCGTCTGCTCGGCCTCCGTAGACACTATCTCAGTATATAGTCCCTCCATGAACAAGGAGATAGCTTGCACGGTGTGTCTTCCCGAGCAATATGACGCCTCGTCGGAGGCTACTTACCCGGTGCTCTACCTCCTCCATGGTCATGGCGGCAACCATGAGAAATGGCTGCAAATCCAGCCGGAGCTCCCTGCACTTGCTTCGCGCTACGGGATGATCGTGGTGATGCCCGATGGCGCCAATGCATGGTATTGGGATAGTCCCGTGGACTCTACCCTGCGCTATGAGACTTTCGTTGCCACGGAGCTTGTCGATGCTGTCGACAGCCTCTATAAGACCGTAGCAGATAAGGACGGGCGTGCTATTACAGGCCTGAGCATGGGAGGCGAGGGGGGCCTTTGGCTCGGCATCCGGCATCAGGACACATTTGGCGCATGCGGCTCGACGAGCGGCGGCGTCGACGTCCGTCCCTTCCCCGGTAGCTGGAATGTGAGGGAGCTCCTTGGCGAATATAGCGAATGTCCTGACAATTGGGACTCCCACACCATCGCCAGCCAGCTCGACCTTGTCGGCGAGGGTTACCCTATCATCATCGACTGCGGCACCGAAGACTTCTTCTTCGGCGTCAATAAAGCCCTTCATGAGGAGATGCTCGAGCGAGGGATAAAGCATGAGTTTATAGCCCGTCCGGGCATCCACCGCGACAGCTACTGGGCCCTGTCCTTAGAGCCCCAGATGCTCTTCTTCAGCCGTTTTTTCACCGGTCGCCCTGTCTACCAGCCCCTGCCGGTAAAATAGCGGCGCAACAACCATTTTGATGATGAAAATGAATAGCATCACAGAGATATGCGGCCTCAAATGCCGCTATAGCGCAACAGTCAACCCCCGCCGGGTGGCTTACATTCTCTATCCGCTCGACACGCTTGCCGGTTGGATAGATCTGGCCGCCGCAAAATATGACATTACCCTTGTGTCAATTACCGGGATGGACTGGCAAAACGTCTTCAGCCCGTGGCCCGCAAAGGGAGTCCCGGCAGGAACAGAAGATTTCAAAGGCGAGTCGCCTGAGTTTCTCCGGCTGCTCGAGACTGAAGTGATCCCTCGGTTAGACGAAGTGTTAAGCCCCGATGAGAAGATGGATCGCACCCTCGTAGGGGTATCGATGTCGGGATTGTTTACGCTCTGGCAGTGGCCCCTGTCAGGGCTCTTCCGGAATATCATCTCCCTCTCTGGCTCATTTTGGTATGAAGGATTTATGGAATGGTTTAAGCATCAGGATTTTTCCGGTAAGGATGGCTTTGCCTTTTTCCTGCTTGGCCTTCAGGAGCCTAAATCAAATGTCGAGGCCTTCAATGTCGTGGGGCAATGTACCGAGGCAATCGTCGGAGACTTATCGGCTCAGGGCGTCGATGTAGAGTTTCAATGGGTGCCGGGCAATCATTTTCAGTATGCTATGGAGCGACTGGATATAGCGTTGACGGCATTGACCCGACACCTCCCGCCCATACTCTGAAAAGTCAAGATTATGGACTTGGAGGAGTTTCGCCGTTTCTGTCTGTCGCTACCGGAAGCCACGGAGAAGATGCCTTTTCAGGCATTTCGGTCAGCCCGGGATATATTGGCTTTTTATATCGGCGGCCATATGTTTTGCTTCTTCGACATCGTGAAGTTTGAGCTATGCACAATCAAGTGCAATCCGGAGGAGATAGGAGAGCTTGAGGAGCATTATGAGGGTGTCACGCGTCCCAAAAATCTCAGCCCGAGATATTGGATCGGGGTGAGGTTTAATTCCGATGTGCCCGACGGAGAGTTGCGGCGCCTCGTCAGGCAGTCTTATGAGATAGTCAAGGCCGGGAAGCGCAGACCCCCCTCTCCAAAGCGATTATGATATTATTTATGACGGAGGGCACGGAGCGATGAGATGAAGTCTTTGACGCCAAAATATGCTGCCAGAGAGCCGTAGAGAAAATTCATGACGGCAATGGAGCTGATGATCATCTTATTATCGGCAAAGAAGGCGAGGATGATGCCCCTGCCGAGGAAGATCACGCCCGAGATGGCACATAATGCGGCTATGATCAGGGAGACTATAAGGAAGGTCTTGAAGCGGGGCGCAGGAGGAGGCAGCATCTCGGATGATGATGTGGTGCTTGCCCTCATGCCCTCATATCCACTGTAATCAATATTATAAACCCTGCGGGCAGCCTCGCTGCATTGCTCGCGCGAGGGGTCGTGATTGATCTCAATCAGGCTCTTGTATATGGTAGAGGTGCGTGAAATCTGGCCTATGGTGAAAAACGCAAATATCAGCAGGGCTATCCAATCGCTTGCACCATAAGCTATCACGGCAAAGAGGATGACGACAGTGGATATCAGGAAATAAAATGACGTGACGAGGCCCACTCTCAACTCGCCTGACAGACGTTTCCTGAAGGCGGCGATGTTACCTGAATAGATGTCTTCGAGAATGGGCACAATTTCCAGCGCCCTTTCCCGGGCGAGGATATGAGGCATAGAGCGATTGATAAACCACGACAATCCCCACACCACTGCGAGGGCAATGAGAAAGGAGTTTTCTTCGATGACGGGGCTGTTTACAAGGTCGAGAATGGGATAGATGATTATCCAGAGAAGGAAATAGAAGCTTGTTTTCACGGTTGACGGTTGTTGGGGCGGAAAATTGACTTATCCAATGTAGGATACCGAGTAAGTGAGGTATGCCTGAGAAATGGCTTTTTTAAGGAAAGCCGGGAAGAAGCGTCAGGTCATCTTCCCGGCTGGAACGGGTTGCGGAGATGATCAGCGGACAGGGATAGAGAGCGAGGCTCCCTTGACTCCTGGGGCGGTGGCCGTGAGGCGCAAGGTGCCGGGCTCGGAGGAGGAGCGTGCAATAGCCGTGGCTGCGCCGCTGAAGAGGTTCATATGAGGCTCCTGGAAGGGAAGGAGACACGTGGGATCGCCATTGGCGGTGGCCTCGAATGAGCCGGCACCGGTGACCTTGAAAGTCACCATACGGGAATCGGTCGGGACAATGTTGCCCTCCTTATCGGCCACCCGGACGGTGACATAGAGGAGGTCGTCGCCATTGGCTTCAAGGATATCGCGATTGGGAGTGAGGACGAGATGGTGAGGCTTACCCGCCGTCTTGACGGTAGTCGCGGCAGCGGGATTGCCAGCGTCGTCATATGCCACAACCTTTAGCTCGCCAGGCTCATAGAGGGTCTCCATCCACATCAGGCGATAGCGGTTGAGGAGGGTGGAATCGTTTTTCTCTCTTATGCCCTGACTCTTGCCGTTGATAAAGAGCTCGGCTTTGGGAAGAGAAGTATAGACCATCACCGGAGTCACCTGACCCTCGCGCCCGGCCCAGTTCCAGTGGGGGAGGACATGGAGGGTGGTATCGGTCTCATTCCACTGCGAGCGGTAGAGATAGTAGCGGTCTTTGGGGAGCGAAGCGAGGTCAATGATACCGAAGAGGGAGCTGTGGCTCGGCCATGCATCGGTGTCGTAGGGCGATGGCTCGCCGAGATAGTCGAAGCCGGTCCAGACGAACTGGCCGAGCACCCAGGGATTATCTTCATCGCGGGCCAGGTCGATGTCGGGGGTGTTTGACCAGGCGCAGGTCTCGGTGTCGTAGCTCGACGACTGATTGTCGCCGTGCATCTCGGTATGGCGACCGTCGGGGCCGGGGAGGGTCACCGGGAAGTGATAGACGCCGCGCGACGAGACGGTGGATGCCGTTTCCGACCCGAGCACCATCTGCTGGGGCAGACGGGCATAGATGGAGTCGTAATATTGAGGCTTATAGTTGAAGCCGGGGATATCGAGGGCCGCGGCAAAGCCATTGTCGAGCACTGAATTGATCTGGTCCATACCGCAGGTGACGGGGCGGGTAGGGTCGAGGGTGTGGATGAGTCCCTGGAGCATCTCAAGCTCCTGCATCCCTACGGGACCCCATTGCGAGGGCACTTCATTGCCTATCGACCACATCACGACCGATGGACTGTTGCGGTAGTGCTTCACCATATTGGTGATATCCGCTTCAGCCCAGTCGTTGAACACCGACCCGTAGCCATTGGGTGATTTGGGGCGGAAACCCCAATCGTCAAACGGCTCGATCATAAGCATCACGCCCATCTCATCGCAGAGCTCCACGAGCTCCGGAGCGGGCATATTGTGAGATGTCCGGATGGCATTGACACCCATATCTTTCAGCAGCTCGATCTGATGGCGCAAGGCAGAGCGATTGACGGCGGCGCCGAGGGGGCCGAGGTCGTGGTGGTTGCAGACGCCACGAAATTTCGTCGGTTTGCCATTGAGAAAAAAGCCCTTGGAGGGGATATATTTGATAGAGCGGATGCCGAAGCGGGTGTCGTAGGTATCGGCCACGCGACCATCAACGGAGAGTGTTGTGCGGGCCGTATAGAGATTAGGATGCTCGGTGTCCCAGAGCTGAGGATGATCTATGATGAAGTTTTGAGCAAAATCCTGACCTCTGGCAATATAGGCGGAGTTATCGCGGGCCACCTCGCGACCCTCAGGGTCAAGGATCACTGTAGCTACGGTGACCTTCTCTCCGTAGGGCCACTCGTCAAATGAGCGCGCGCCGGCAATCTCGAGCCGGAGGTTGACAGTAGCATAGTCGTCATTCACTTCCGGGGTGGTCACATAAGAGCCCCAGGTAGGGATATGGAGGCGGTCGCTGTCGACGAGACGCACGTTGCGATAGAGACCCGCGCCGGGATACCATCGCGAGGCCTGCTCATAATTCTCAAGCTCTACCGTGAGCTCATTGGCTCCCGGGGTGAGGATATTATTGTCGAGGGTGACGAAAAAGGAATTGTAGCCGTAGGGCCAGAAAGCAACCTCATGGCCGTTGACGGAGACGTGTGCATTACTCATCGCACCGTCGAAGATGAGGGTGAAGGCCCTTCCGGTGGTGTCAGGAATTTCGATATTCCGGCGATAGACGCCTTTACCGATAAAGGGGAGGCCGCCGGTGCGTCCCGTCTTGACGCTCTTCTCCGTTTCGCCGTTTTGCTCCACGGCCACCTCCTGGAGGTCGTTGGAGCGATCAAAAGGACCGTAGATAGCCCAGTCGTGGGGCACACGGACGCTCTGCCATTCCTTGACATCGCCGAGAGCGCCTTTGGAGAAGAGCCATCCGTCGTTGAGTGTGGTCACATTGCGCCCCTGAGCCATCGTGAGGAGGGCCGGAAGAGCAAGAATAGAAAGGGAGAGGAGTCGGGGGAGTGTCTTCATGATTATTTAAGGGATAATTGAGATTGGGCCTTTAGCCCGGTGTTGACAACGGTATCAGCCCGGATAACCGTTATCCTCCGCAAAATTACTAAAAAATATCCGCTTATCCCGACTCTGATTTAGATAAAGTTGATGTCTTCAACCGGCTCTAACGTTTAGTGACTGGCTGGATTATCTTCAATTATGATATGCGGCTCCAGTCGATGGCGCGGTCGAAGCGTCGGGCCATCTGGGCCCGGAGCAGAGGGTGGCTAAGATCAGGATCGGCATCGAGGGTGTCGGAGGCTGCGGTGCGCGCAGAGGCCACAATGTCGGCATCCTGAGAGAGGGAAGCTATCTTGAGGTCGATCGGTAGGCCGCTCTGGGCGGTGCCCTCGAGATCGCCGGGGCCCCGCATCTTCAGGTCGGCCTCAGCCACGATGAAGCCGTCGGTAGTGGAGGTCATCACTTCGAGGCGGCGGCGTGTGTCGCGCGACAGCTGATATTTCGACATCAGGATGCAGAAGCTTTGAGCGGCGCCGCGTCCCACCCGTCCGCGAAGCTGATGAAGCTGGCTAAGGCCAAAACGCTCAGCGTTTTCTATGACCATCACGGAGGCGTTGGGCACATTGACCCCCACTTCTATAACTGTCGTGGCCACCAGGATATGGGCTTTGCCGGAGGCGAATAAGCTCATCTGGAAATCTTTTTCAGCGGGCTTAAGGGCGCCGTGGACCATAGCCACCCGATAGTCGCGGAATATCTCGCGGATCTGTTCATAGCCCTCTTCTACAGAGTGGAGGTCGCTCTTATCATTTTCCTTGATAGCGGGATAGACAATATAGACCTGGCGCCCTTCACGGAGCTGCGCTCCTATGGCGCGATAGACATTCATCCGCTGCTCCTCATAGCGCAGGAGAGTGGTGACCGGCTTGCGTCCCGGAGGTAGCTGGTCAATGACGCTTACGTCGAGGTCGCCATAGACGGTCATGGCCAGAGTGCGGGGTATGGGTGTGGCGGTCATCACCAACACGTGGGGTGGGATGCTATTCTTCTTCCAGAGCCGCGCGCGCTGAGCAACGCCGAAGCGGTGTTGCTCATCGATGACGGCGAGGCCGAGCTCACGGAAGCGCACCCCCTCTTCGATCAGGGCGTGAGTGCCGATAAGAATATGAAGCGAGCCATCGAGGAGCTGGGAGTCGATGAGCTCGCGCTCTTTCTTGCGGGTAGAGCCGGTGAGGAGCTTGATGTTGATGCCTAATGGAGCGGCAAGGGACCGGAGTGTCTCATAGTGCTGCGAGGCGAGGATTTCGGTAGGGGCCATAAGGCACGCTTGCTTTCCGTTGTCGAGGGCGATAAGCATGGCGAAGAGAGCCACGAGGGTCTTACCGGAGCCCACGTCGCCCTGGACGAGGCGGTTCATCTGACGGCCAGTGACGGTGTCGGCATGGATTTCGCGTATCACCCGCTTCTGGGCCTCGGTCAGCGGAAAGGGGAGCATCTCGCTGTAGAAGCGGTTGAAGAAGCGGCCTATGCGGGGGAAGCGATAGCCCTCGGTCGATGCTTTGCGCCGGCGTCCGTAGAGCTGTATATTGAGCTGGAGATAATAAAGCTCCTCAAACTTTAGGCGGTAACGGGCTGCCTCGAGGGTCTTGTTGTCGGAGGGATTATGGATCTGAAACAGTGCATTGCGGAGGCCCATCAGGCGATAGCGGGCAATTATCTCGGGGGGAAGTGTCTCCGTGACGGTAGGGAGCACCACCTGAAGGGCATTGCTTATGATGGTAAAAAGCTGGCGGGAGTCAATGCCCCCGTTGCGCAGCTTCTCTGTCAGAGGATATACTCCGCGGAAGCCCCCGGCGCCTATGGCCTTGGCCCCGGGGATGTCTACCTCGGGGTGGAACATACTCCAGCGGCCCGTGGCCTTGAAGAGGGAGGGTCGCCCAAAGATAATATATTCAGTGGAGGGGAGGTAGAGCTTGCGAATGCTCTCGATGCGTCTGAACCATATGACCTCCATCGTGGTGCGCCCGTCGGTAAAAAGCCCGACGAGACGCTTCTTAGCGCCTTCGCCCTGGACGGCAAAGGTGATAAACCGCCCCTTGACCTGCACTGCCGGCATCTGCTCGCCCGAGAAATCTTCGATGTGCATAAAAGAAGAGCGATCGACATATGACGACGGAAAATATTCTACCAGCTCGCCGGCGGTGGAGACTCCGAGCTCCGAGGCAAGCAGCTTGGCGCGGCGGGGACCTATTCCTTTGATATAGGTAAGGTCGGTATCGGCGGGGGAGGGTCGGCTCATTTGGTAAGGCGATGGTCGAGGATTGCGCGGGCTATGATAATGTCGGTCGGTCGGGTGAGCTTGAGATTATCCGGCGACCCTTCGACGAGGGTAGGAGCAGGGGCCTCGGGGAAAGCGGCTTCTACGACAGAAGCATCATCGGAGAGTGAAGGGTCGGAGAAATCAGCCCGGCAATATGCTTCGGTAAGGAGCGTGGCGGGGAAGGCCTGGGGGGTCTGGACGGCGCGATATTGAGCGCGATCTACCGCCACCGATCCCTCCTTGCCGTTACTTAGACTTATCCGGCGGAGAGAGTCTGTGACAGCAACGGTGGGGATCACAGCATTAGTCGAAGCATTGGCTACGGCTACCACGCGGCGGATAAGATCGGGGGTGACGAGCGGGCGTGCTCCATCGTGGACGGTTATGATCTCAGGCTTATATCTCCGGCTCTCCATCACGGCGTTATAGGCCGACTCTACGCGGTTTGACCCTCCGACGGGGAGCATCCTGACCTGCCTGAGGATGGGAAACCGCTCGGCTAATTCACCCCATAGCCCGCTCATCCCGGGGCTTATGACCACGGCTACGATGTCGCCATCCGCCGCAGCCTCGAGGAAGGCCCTGACGGTGTAGCATATTACAGGCTCTTCGCCCAGGAGGCAAAACTGCTTAGGAAGGTCGGCGCCAAAGCGCGAGCCTGTCCCGGCGGCGAGAATGATATGAAAGATCATGGGGATCAGCGACTGAGGATTTCAAAGTAATCGACCAAAATCTCGGTGACGGAGCGCTTGATGGTGTTGCGGTCTTCCCACACACGGGTGCGCAGGCGTCCCTCGATGTAGAGGCGTGTGCCCTTGCGGACATATTTTTCGGCCGTCTCGGCATTGGTGCCGCGCATGACTATGTTGTGCCATTCGGTGCGCTCAGGTATCTCCAGCCCCTCGGCGTTGCGATAGGCCCGCTCGGTGGTGGCGAGGGAAAACTCGGCCAGGGGGATGGTCTGGACATAGCGTATGCGCGGGTCCTGACCCACGTTGCCTAATAGGATGACTTTGTTGACACTCATTGTTTATCAGGACTTTTGACGGTGAGGAGGCTGCCGGCTGAGCGGGCGGTTATCTCGGGGGCATACTGCGACTGTATGGTTGCAATGCCGGAGGCAAAGGAGCCGGCATTGTTGACATATAGATCGTAGGTCACAACATATGTGCCCTTAGGCATCGTTGTGACGAATATCGAGGTCCGGCTGTCGCGCGGCTCGAGGTAGAAGCATATCCCTTCGCTCCACTGCGAGGAGGGGAGCTGATTGACCGGCTCGAAGCAGGCGGCGCGATCGTCGGTAATGGTCACATAGTTGAGATTACGGTTGACATGGATGGTCAGCGCCACGGTGATTTTCTGTCCGAGGGCAAGGTCATCGGCTCCGACGATGCGCTTCTCGATGGATATGTCGTCGGTAGAGGCCGCTTCGATGGAGGTCAGAGGAGCCACGGCGCGGCGCATCACGGCTCCCCAGGCGGGAGTGGAGCCGAGCTTTTCGATGGCCACCGAAATGTCATCGGAGGGTTTCCTGACGTTGACGGGAATGCGGAAGTAGCCGAGGCGACGGTCGGTGGAGGGGAGTCGGATGCTGCTGCCGTTGATTTTCACCCGTGTCTCGGGGGCTGTGGTGAGCCAGCTCTGCGAAGAGGTGAGGATGGCGGCCACCACGTCGGTGGCACCCGGCGAGGAGCCCCAGTCGGTGGCTTGCTTCTGGACCACGAGCCAGTGGCGGAGACCGTCGACTTCCGGCGCTCCGGGGGTGATTGTGGCGAAGGCTTTGAGGGCGTCGGCAGTGTAGATCAGATAGCCCCAGGCCTGATTTTGGAGCGAGGGGAAGAATGTTCCTTTCTCCGGGGTGGTGACCATATATTGCCGCATCGATTCCAGAATTTGCGCGGCCACGCTCTTATAGTCCCTGCGCCAGAGCATCAATGCGGCCTGAGGGAGATTATTGAGGGAGTAAGACTTCCAGTCGCTGACCACTGCCTGAGTGGCCATGGCCATAATCTTCTCAGCTGAAGAGGAGGCTTTGACGGCGGGGAAGGATGAGCGCAGCGAGGTGTAGGCTACCTGCGGGTCTTTGGGATATTTGTCGGCGCGCCTGGCTGCCTCGGCATCGATGAAGGCGATGGCGGAGGCCGTCATTTTGCGGAGCTTGTCGTCGTCGGGGGTAAAGCCATATTGGTCGAGGGTGGCGATGGTAGTCAGGACGCTGTTGGTGGCCCATTCCGAGGGCTCATCGACGCGCTCTATCCAAGCCCATCCTCCTCCGGGACGCTCGAGGCGGCTGAGAAGGGCAATGGCGCCATTGATGGAGCGGGAGATGGCGCCACTGTCGAAGAGCAGGGCGAGGCGCTGCATACGGAGCGCATCGCTCCGGGCATCCATCATCCAGGGCGTAGCGGCGAGGAGGAGGTTTTTAAGGTCTTCGTTTTTATTAAGCATCGGAGTGATGGCCTCGGCAGAAGACCCGGAGGCGGTCCATTCCCTGAGGGCATCGGCGATGGCGGGATATCGGTTTATGAGCCCGCGGGCAACGGCCGCGGAGAAGAGAGCGTCAGCGGCCTCGGTGGCCGAAGTCGGATCGGCTTGTCTCAGCCCCGGGAGAGCCGTCACTACATACCAAGCAGGATTGGCGCAATATTCGAGAGTGGTTACAGCCTCCGAGGCATCTTTCTCTCCGGGCATCACTATGGTGGCTGTCTCGGTGTCGGGGCCCATATAGAAGGGCTCTGAGTCGATGACGGGGGTAGCGGCAGGGAGGATGGCCAGGGCGGTCTGCTCGCCGTCGGCAAAGGTGGCGGTGGAGGCTTTGGCGCGGAAGCCGAGCATCGACAGTTCGGGGAGTGCCTCCGCCATAATGTCGATGATGGCTGATGATTGAGGGGCGATGGTGAGGCGCTTCGTGGTAGAGGCAATTACCTTGTCGGTAAGAGGATTAAAGGTCTCGATGGTGGCTTCTATACTCTGCTCGGAGTCAGAGGCGTTCATCACCGTGGCGGGGACTATTGAGCGGTCGCCCTGACGCAGGAAACGAGGTGCATTGAGCTTGACCATCACAGGCTTAGATGCCACTACAGAGGCATCAAACTGAGCGATGCGCATATCATCGGTCCATGCAAGGGCCTGGAATTGCCATCGGGCATTGGCATTGGGGATGGTGAAGCGGAGTTCAAGACGGCCGTCGGGGCCGGTGGAGAGTATGGGACGGAAGAGAGCCAATGGGGTCTCCAGAGCCCTATATTCTATGTCGGCAGGCTCATTGGCGGCTCCTGCGTTCTCCTCTGAGGCCCCCTCTCCCATATCTTGATTAATGCCGGCGGCCGCGGCAGGGGAGGGAGCGGGGGCAGCGCCTGCCATGGCGCTTTCGGTCACGGCCGCCTCTTCGAGGACCATTTCGGCATCATCGGCCATATCATATTCAGCCTTATATGCCAGATTGGCTGCCATCTTGGTGCCGCGGATATGGATGGCTCTGAATGTCTGCGGAGCGAAACCGCGGCCATATAGCTGCCATTGCGGGAGATAGAAATTAACGGTCTTGAGATCCTTATTCCCTATCGATTGGAGATAGCTCCGGGTGATAGCGCTCCCTGAGAAGCTCCACCGCAGACTGATCGACGGGAAATAGACGGCAGGCTTTGTCCAGAGCCCCGGAGCTAAGACGTCGAGGGCACTATTATACATATCTGCCATCACGGCAGCTTCTACAGGGGTGCCGGAGGCGTTGACCACTGAAAATTTCCAGACTTCTTCAGTGCCGGGGGAGAGACGGTCGCGCATGGCCTCGGCCTTGATGCTCAGCTTGCGGGGGTCGATGGCCGGCTTGATTTCGACGTTGATGCGCGAGGAGGTATACCGCCCGGTGGCAATAAACGATGCCCGGAGGTCAGGCTCGCCACCGTGGATTGTGGATATATCTATGGTGTGGAGGCCGGCGGGGAGTGTCATCCAGCGGCGCTCGATCACCTTTTCGTAGTCATAGAGGGTATAGAGGACATATGTGGTGTCCATCGAAGTGCCGAGAAGCACCTGAGCTGAGTTGTCGGGTCCGAGGGTTATGATGCGGTCCGGGCTCCAGAGAAGATCAGCCGATGGAGAGCGGTCGATGGCGGGGTTGTAGAGGAAAATTCCGTCGGTGATAACCGTATCGGCGTCCGCGGTGGAGAATGTGAAGGTATAGTTTCCGGGCCGGAGCGATGACAGGTCGGCCACGGGATTGCCGGAGAGGAATGAGCCGCTCAGCAGCGTCTTGTCGCGGTCAGTGCTAAGGGCAGCGGTGAAGTTGACCATGACACTGTCGAGGGCATTGTCGCGGGTGTCGACCACATTTACAGGGAGCTTTACGGGCCGGCTGATGTTGTAGCTGTCGCTCAGGCGAGCCTCAATGCGGATACCGGGGCCGAGGGTGAAGACCCGTGAGGTGGCCTGGCTCTCGCCGGCCAGGGAGGTCACCGTCACTGCCGCGTTATACCAGGCGTTTTCTCCCCCCTTAGCGAGATCGGAGGCGGGGATCGTGACGCTCCAGTAACCTTTATCGTCAGTAGTGGCCGAGAGAGAAATGGGAGCCCATGCAGCAGAGGCCGGAGTGAAGCGCCAGAAATAGCGCCGGTCAATCCTCACCTCTACTCCGGCATCGGCTACAGGCATCCCGGAGAAGGTAGTGGCTCGGCCGCGCAGTGTGACATCGCCGCGAGCGGGGATATCGTTTTCGGTCGCCGTGACCTTTACCTCAAACGATGGCAACTTATAGTCCGAGACCATGAAATAAGTCGACTCTGAGGTGTTCCCCCCTTTGACATTAATAGAGTAAATACCGTTGAGACGGCCGTCGTCGGGGAGGGTAAATGAGCCGGTGGCTCGGCCATAAGAGTCGGTGGTAAGGGTCAGAGTGTCCACCTCCTGCCAATTTGCATCACGAAGAGTAACCTGCATTGTCAAGCCGGATCGGGCCGCTGCCTCGCGCTCTTTCACCGAATATGCCATGGCGGCAAACGTCACCTCATCGCCGGGACGATAAAGGGGCAGGTCAGTATAAATCTTGATGAAAAAGCGGGCCGATTTGACAACCTCTGATCCGAAGTTCCTAAGCGTTAATGTCTTGGCGAAGATGTCGGAGCCTTTGACTGCGTGGAGGAGACCGCGCCGGTCCTTGGGTAGCTTCATCATGCCGTCGGCGTCGGTGGTGCCCAGGACACTCTTCTGAGTTTGCTGACGAGCCTGACGCGTGATGCAAAACATTTCGGCGCCTCCGACGGGTGCTCCCGTCAGTGGATCAGTCACAAAGGCGAGATCATCGCCTGCGGCACCGAGCTCGCCTATGGTCATCGATGTGGCGCGGATTATGTCGTAATATGAGTCGCGAGATAGCCCGGGAGCCTCTGCCACGGCGATATAGAGGCCCGGCTCCGGGATGCGTAGGCTGTCGGTGGATGTGTCTGCAAAGGGCAACGTACCCGTGAAGGTAAAATTGAGTTCGCCGATCTTCCGAAGATTGGGAGTTACGATGCCCGAAGGGAGATGGTAACTGTTGTCGGCATCAGCTGATTGAGGGAGGCGGTAGATGCCCACCTTCAACCCGTTGAGATTGCGGATAGATGCAGTGACCCTGAGATAGTCGCCGGGCACCACCACATCGGGTGTCTCCACCAAGGCTCGACCCTTTGTTATTTCTGTGAGGGTGTTTTTGAGATTGTTGATGCGGACATATGTCGGATAGCGGCTGATAAATCCTTCGATAAGCGTCTTGAGCTCGCGGGCAGTAGAGATGTCGTCAGTGTTGACGCAGGAGGAGTAGGCGATGAGCGCTTCGCCGGAGAAGGCGGTAGACTCGTGGCGGCGATATATTTCGAGCAGGGCCTCTTCAGAGGCGCTCCCGGTAGGAGCCGATGCAGTGACATCCTCTATCTCATTGATTATTAGTGGCGCTGGATGAGAGCTATTGAGGCGAATGAGGGTCTGCCGGTATTCGCCGGCAAGAGCCTGAGTCTCCTGTGTATTGAAATGAGATAAAATATCTATGGCTTGTCCGCCGACAAAGTCGAGCAGCGAGGGATAGAACATATATTCTATTGAGGCCCTTGAAGCGGGGATATCAAGCAGGGAATCGTAGGAGCGCAGGGGGGTGGACACGAGCGCTTCGGGCGACGACATGGCTGAATTGAGCAGCTCGGTGACGCGGGCGACGAACTGAGCACGGTTCCATTCCGACCAGTCGGTCGGAGAGCCTTCCACACTCCGCGCATCGATGGTCCACTGCTGCGACTGGTAATAATCGGCATAGATGCGGGCGAGCAAAAGGTCGGTAACAGCCTTAGGAGCCGGGGTGGAGAACCGCTTGGCCAGCTCCCCGAGTCGGTCGATCGATGCGGGCATGCTGTCGGAGTCAATCTCGTTTTGAGCCAACGTCATATTGATGGCAGCCCGGATAGCCCCCACGTCATCACCCTTCTTGAGGGCTTGCTCAAGGGATTTCTCGCTGTTGGCTATGACAGTCTTAGGGAAAGCGAAATCCGGTTTGCGGGGCGAAGCGGCAAAAAGTTGCATATATAGGGTTATGAGGGTCGATAGTAGGAGAGCTATGTTTCTATATCCTTTCATAATGATGGAGGTAAACGGAGAGAGGGTGAAAAACTGCCACAAAGATAATAAAAACCCCCATATAAACCCAAGATCATCCCCGGATTACTGAAACGGCTCCCTCACGGGCGCCCCGTTTCTTGCCCTATCATTTTTAAGAAGACATCATTGTCTAATAGCAGTCTGCAAAATTGACTTCACCCATGCCGTTTACCGCACCAACGGCGTGGCACCCGCTGTGGAGTATCAGAACCAATTAAACCGACTCCAACCGATTGTAAAAAAAGGTCATTGAATCCCAAACCCTGGCGAACCTGTTGATTTTAATGGGGATGAGAGATAATAAGAACTTCTTTAGAGGTCTTATTGCTCAAAGCATATTTTATATCTCGTGAGAAACACAATTTATTCCGTCTCCCCTTCTTATCTAATAAATCTATCAAAGACTCAATCGAAGGGATTCCGTTGGAACGATAAGAAATAACCAAAATACTGTTTTGGAACTTTTCTATTAGTCGTTTAAAACCTGTCAAAATGTTATTTTGGTCATTCCAGATATTATATTCCCGTTTTAGCCGATGGTGTTTGCTATTATAGTCGATTAGATTTGACCATTCGTCATAAAGTACCAATCCATTTAAAAAATGATAAAAATCGGCATAATCTACGCCAACCCCTTTTTCGTTAATGTAAGGAGTGTCAATATAAACTAAATCGAATGTGTTTTTAATGTTCAATGCATCTTCATTTAGTGCATAACAATTATTGCCATTGTCAAAAACTGCTTGATTAGCTTCCTTGGCAAAAATTCTGAAATGGGTTTCAAACGGGGTATCCCATGTTGTTTTATTGCCAAAAGTCCGTTTAACATCAATAAGACGCACATACAAGTTTTTTCTATGAAAAAGATTATACGGTCTCTTAATAATGCAGGATTGAAATAGCGCAAACCAGGCAAGAGCTTGTTTGTATTCGTCTTCTATAGTCGATATGTTATACCTTACAATATCAAGCCAATGATTTTCTTCATCAGTAAAATATATTTCTTTGAAGTTATCTGCTATGAATGAAGGATAATCAATATGCGGATGCTCAGTTAAAATATAATCTATATCAGATGTACTTAGCAATGTAGAACTATTCTCAATTAAGGCTTTCCCAATAAAAAAATTAAAGGGTAAAATATCATTGTATGTTATTGACTTACCATTTTCTTTTAGTTTATAGGCTACACTCCCGGTACCACCAAAAGCATCTAAAGCCGTATGGAATGGAATATCCGAAATTTCATCCCAGATCCAATCAACAAATTTTGCTTTACTACCCTGGTATCTGGTAGACGGGAACTTATTCTTTAATGGGACCTCAAGTTCAGAAAATAATGATGGCTGCTGCATTTACTTTAAGTTTCTGAATTTTTTATAAGTTTCCAAATTATAGTAGTAAGGCTTTGCGAGTTCTGCTTTTTTAGCCATATCCGGTGTCAGATAATTTGTCCAATAATCATCGAAAACCTTCTCTCCCCACTTTGCAAAAACACCATTTCCGTTGATTAAGTCTTCAATCAACGATATAGAGCCGATATTCTTTGTGTTTCCACTTCCAGGCTTATCTGAAGCTATTTTCCATTTCTCTTGAACGAAGAAGGTTATATCTTTCACAACGGAAATAATGTCATCAAGATGCTGAAGGGTGTAAAGTTTACGTTCATCCAGAACAGCGTCATTCTCACTATATATTATTCCTAACACAATATG
The DNA here is from genome assembly GCA_964488335.1 of uncultured Bacteroides sp. GTDB lineage: Bacteria > Bacteroidota > Bacteroidia > Bacteroidales > Muribaculaceae > Paramuribaculum. Next base: position 9,979 of record CAZAUV010000009.1, on the reverse strand, counting down.
AGCTGTATAGGATGAATAGGGATATGTTACATTTTTGGTGCTTTGGCGATTACGGAAGTATCCCGTAAATGCGCCAAGTGTCATTCCGTTAATTTTTGTAGGTGTTTTGCGGTAACTACTTTTGAGATCTACTGCAAAAAGATTACCCTCTTTGTCAATGAATGTAATGTCAGGATAATAATTTTGTTCCTTTGTAAGCTCTAATTTAAGTCCGTTATCTTGAGCAAATTTATACAATAGGGGGAAGATGTATAATTCAATTATTTTTGATATAACTTTTGTATCAGTTGAGATAGTATAGATATTTTTATATACATCAATAAACCCCTTTACGACCCATTGACCATCTTTTGTAGAGACTAATGGAGTAAAAGTATTGACAGCATTTTGCAATCTTGAAATAAATTCGTTCTTATTCATAGTACAAAGTTATAATTATTGTATGACATATACAAGCATAGTATAGCATCTTATGGTAAAGTTTTTGACTTGTCTATGAGTAGACCAATGAGTTGCGAGGGAATGGACCATTAAAAAAGGAGCAGAGAAAATCTGCTCCTTTAGGGGGTGCCCGGAACCGGGATCGAACCGGTAAGGATTGCTCCAACGGTGTTTGAGACCGTCGCGTCTGCCAATTCCGCCATCCGGGCAGGGGGATTGGTATAATGTTTTGCAAAGGTAATGCTTTTTTTCGGTTTCCCGCCTATCGGGAAGCGAAAAAAAAGGATGTCAGACCAAGAGATTGGTCAGAGCTGAACTGCTGTTGATTACCTGAGCCGCCACGTCGGTATCACCGAAGAAGTCGGCCACGGTGAGCCAGATGAGGAGGAGGGCGATGAGGACTATTACGCCTATGATGAGCCAGGTAGAGGTCTTGCGAGGTTGCTTATGATCAGACATAATGATGATGATGTTTTGGAGTGGGTGTTGTGGTAATGTTTTTTAACTTCTCAACACTCAGTGGCGCTATAAAGTTTGCTCACTCGGCCTTTTTATCTTCCGGCGAAGGGTAGTGGTTGAAGCCCTGGGCGCGGAGGGCTATCTCGGCGCCGTCGCGTGTGATGATGGCTGCTCCGAGATCGGCGCTCGTGATATGACCGATGACTTTGATGCCTTCGAGGTGTGAGACCTTGTCATGGAGGTGAAGAGGGACGGTAAAGAGGAGTTCATAATCCTCGCCGCCGTTGAGCGCTGCCGTTACAAGATTCATGTTGAGTTCTTCGGCCATCACGGCGGTCTGATAGTCGATGGGGATGCGGTCTTCATAGACGCGACACCCCACTCCGGATGCTTTGCATATGTGGAGGAGCTCCGATGAGAGGCCGTCGCTGATGTCGATCATCGAGGTGGGGACTATGCCGTTGTCGTGGAGGAGGCGGACGATGTCGAGGCGCGCCTCTGGCTTAAGCTGGCGCTCGACGAGATATTCCTTGCCCTCGAAGCGGGGCACGAAGTCGGGGTTGCCGCCGGAGGCTACTTTCTCACGCTCGAGGAGCTGGAGGCCCATATAGGCCGCACCGAGGTCGCCAGAGACGCAGATGAGATCGGTGTCTTTAGCTCCGTCGCGGCCGACGGCTTCCCCTTTGGGGCAGTCGCCGAGGACGGTGACGGCAATTACGAGGCCGGAGCGCGATGCGGTGGTGTCGCCCCCTACGAGGTCAACGCCATAGGTCTCGCATGCCAGACGCATCCCTGCATAAAGTTGCTCGATGTGCTCCACGGTGAAGCGGCTCGAGACGGCGAGTCCCACGGTGACTTGCCGGGGAATGCCGTTCATGGCGCAAATGTCAGAGAGGTTGACGATGATTGACTTATAGCCCAAGTGTTTGAGGGGCACGTATGTGAGATCAAAATGGATGCCTTCGAGGAGCAGGTCGGTGGACACGAGAGTGTCATATCCCTCAGGATAGCGGATGACGGCGGCGTCGTCGCCAATGGTTTTGATCGTCGAGGGCTGGACCGGCTTAAGACCTGCCGTCAGGCGGTCGATGAGGCCAAATTCGCCTAATTCTGATATTTCCATAGGGCTTAAAGGGAGGCTACGAGACCTTTGATGATGGCAAGCATATTGGGCTGGGCCTTGGCGGCAGCTTGCTGTACCTCTTCATGGGTGGGCACCTGGCGGACATCCTTGCCTCCGAGGTCGGTGATGACGGAGATGCCATAGACGCGCATCCCGGCATGATTGGCCACGATGACTTCGGGGACGGTGGACATGCCTACGGCGTCGCCGCCAATGATGCGGAAATATTCATATTCGGCAGGGGTCTCGAAGGTAGGGCCGGGGGTGCCAACATAGACGCCGTGCATCAGACGGATGCCCAGATTGCGGGCCACAACGTCGGCCTCGGCGATAAGCCCTGGGTCATAAGCCTCGGTCATGGCGGGGAAGCGGGGGCCGAGCTCCGAGTAGTTTTTGCCGCGGAGGGGATTTTCCGGGAAGAGGTTGATATGGTCAGAGATGGTCATGATGTCGCCCACGACAAACTCCTTGTTCATACCGCCGGCAGCGTTTGAGACAAAGAGGGTCTTGACGCCTAAAGCCTGGAAGACCCTGACAGGGAAGGTTACCTGCTTCATGTCATAACCCTCATAATAGTGGAAACGACCCTGCATGGCGATGACGCGGCGGCCGCTGAGAGTGCCGAAGATGAGGTTGCCCGAATGGCCTTCGACGGTGGAGACAGGCATATTGGGTATCTCATCATAGGGGATAAACTGCTTGTCGTCGATATGGTCAACGAGGGCTCCGAGGCCGGTGCCGAGGATGATGGCTATTGAGGGCATCTCGCCGCTGACGCGGGAGCGGAGATATGAGGCGGTGTGGTTGATCTGCTCTAACATATTATTAGGGGGATGGATTATGAAGGGTCTAAGGATGCCGGGCGCGGACCTTCTGACGGACAATGGTGGCCAGAGAGGTGTCGCTCGCCGAGAGCTCCTCCACCTCGATGGGGATGAAGAAGGTCTTGGAGCGGAGCTCGGGAGGGAAATAGGGGCATGCGGCGAGGCGCACCGCGTCTTTCTCCGTGGTGAGAATAAGGGCGCGGGGATTGGAGGCGATGGTGGCAAACTTGCGGCGGAGGCTCTCCATGTCGGAGGCCGTGAAGCGATGATGGTCGTCAAACCGGAGCACCTTGACCTTGATGCCGCGCTTGCGTATATGGCGTAGGAACGGGCGAGGATTGGCCACTCCGGTGAGCGAGATCACTACGTCGCCCGCGCCATAGGAATGGAGCTGAGGGATTGTCGCGGGGGCATCGTCGGGAAAGACGGGTCTCAGCGGCCGATAGGAATAGCTCGTGAAAATCAGCTTCTGATAAGGGAAGAGATTGAGCTTCTCGCGGAGCACGCGGAAGTCGATGGGCTGGGCCGTATCCGGGCATTTGGTCACCACCACCACGTCGGCGCGGTTGAGCGACGTGATCGGCTCGCGCAAGCGACCATAGGGGAGGAGGGAGTCTTCGTAAGGCGGACGGTTATATTCGCTCAGGACTATGGCCAGGGTGGGCTTGACGTAGCGATGCTGGAAGGCATCATCGAGCACTATCAGATTGAGCTCGGGATGGAGCCGACGCATCTGCTCTATGCCCTTGACGCGGTCTTCCGACACGGCAACCACCACGCCCTCTCCGCCAAAGCGCCGATGGATCTGATATGGCTCGTCGCCTATATCGTCGGGGTGGGAGTCGGGGGTGGCGAGGATAAAGCCCTTGGTGCGCCGGCGATAGCCACGGCTGAGGACACCGATGCGGAACTCTTCTTTTAGGGCACCGACGATATGCTCTGTGTGGGGAGTCTTGCCCGTGCCCCCCACGGCGATATTGCCGACTACAACCACCGGGATGTCAAATTCGCGGCTCGAGAGGATGTCCATGTCAAACATCTTGTTGCGCAGAGCCACTCCCAGGCCGTAGAGGCGTGAGATAGGCCATAGGACGAGCGAGCGAAATATATGACGGGCTGACATGACGGCGGGCGCGGGCTTGCTGTGGAGCGATTAGCGGATGGTGATAGCCTCCATGCGGGCCTGGACAGGGTCGAGATCGCGCATTGAGCTGACGGCACGATAGAAGGGGGCGGCCTCGCCGAGCTCAGCTTCGATGGCGGCGGCGCGGATGTTGCCGGCCTGGTTCATCATCTGCTCAAGGAGGGAAAATTTCACTTTGGGATATTCCTTGACAAGATAATTTTCGGGGGCATCGAGTGCCATGGCCATAGCCTTGACGCAATCCTGCAGGCTGCCCATACGGTCGACAAGACCGATCGAGAGGGCTGTGGCGCCGGCCCAGACGCGGCCTTCGGCGATGGCCTTGATGGAGTCTTGGCTCATGTGGCGTCCCTCGGCACAGCGGCGAGTGAAGAGGTCATAGCCGCGGTCGACATAGCCCTGCATCGAGGCGCGCTGGGCCTCGGTCATAGGCTTGAAGAGCGTGATGGAGGGTTGGTTGGTGGCCACGGTGGCCGTGTTGATGCCGATCTTGTCGTTGAGGAGCTTCTGAGCGGAGGGTATCATGCCGAAGATGCCTATGGAGCCGGTGAGGGTCACGGGCTCGGCAAAGATCATGTCGGCACCGCTTGAAATGTAATATCCGCCCGATGCGGCTACGTCGCCCATCGACACATAGAAGGGTTTGCCGGTGCGGGCCTTGAACTGTTCCAGTGCCTCCCAAATCTGCTCGGAGGCGTAGGCTGACCCGCCACCCGAATTTACGCGGAGGACGAGGCCGTCGATATCCTCATCGTCGATGAGGTCAAAAATCTGGGGCACGAGACGCTCTGATGCTATGCCGCCGGTGCCGTTTTCGGTGATGTCGCCCGTGGCATAAAGCACGGCTATCTTCTTGGCGCCCTTTTTCTTCTTGCCGCTCTTATCGAGGCCTTTGGCGGTGTAATAATCGGCCACGGAAATCCGGCGGAGCTTGTCGGAGGGCTTGATGTCTGTCAGAGCGCGGAGGCTCTCTTCCACCTGGTGGTTGTAGCGCAGGCCATCGGCGATGCCCTGTTCAACATACCATTCGGCGGGCTGAGTGGCGGAGAAGCTGTCGGCCCACCCGTTGATGACGGTGTCGGAGGGGAGGCCGCGACCCTCGGCGATGCTCTCTTTAAGGCTCTGCCACACTGCTCCGAGGCAGGCCTCCATCTGTTCGCGGTTTGCGTCGCTGATGTCGGAGAGGATGAAGGGCTCTACGGCGCTCTTATAAGTGCCCACCTTGACCACCTGCACCTCTATGCCGGCCTTTTCGAGGAAGTCCTTGAAATACATAATTGTGGTCTCCAGGCCATGGATGTCAATCATGCCTATCGGGTTGACCAGAAGGGAGTCGGCAGAGGATGCTATGTAATAGTCGGCCTGCGAATACTGGTCGCCATAGGCCATCACCCACTTGCCCGAGGCCTTGAAGGCGTTGATGGCGTCGATGATGGCGCGAGCCTGGGCGAGGCCCACCGATGGGGCGCCGGCCTTGATGAGGAGGCCGCGGATGTCTTTGTCGTCGGCAGCCTTGTCAATGGCGGCAACTATCTGATTGAGAGGGAGAGAAGCAATGTCGCCTCCTCCCGAGAGAGTGGCCATGATGTCTACCGGCTCTTCGCGGTCGGTAATCCGGGCGTTGAGGTCGAGCACCAGGATGCTCTTGTCTTTGACCTCTACGGTCTCGGCATTTGAAGCGCCGGCGATGGCCATGACGAGGAAAGCGAGGCCTAAGATACCGGCCAGAATGATGGTGACCCACAGGGCGGCGAGAGAGCCGGCAAAGCAAATCAGGAATTTTTTCATAACGGGGTGATGATAAATAGATTATCACTCAGGCCGCCGGGCCTGAGTCACGATTGAAAGCGGAGCGTGGAGAGATTGCTTCCTCTTCTGCCCGCAAAGATAATAAAACTATGTGAAATAACGTCTAAAAAATGATTTAAACCCTCGTCTGATAGCGATATTGGAGCTATTTCTCCTGGCGGGGGGATGATTATCCGCAGCATCGGCCTGATTTTTTTGCCTTCGCGTTTGGGCCATCGGCTTTTTTCACTACTTTTGTCCCCATGGATCAGCGCCAGAAAGAGATATATAAAGCCACTTTGACAGGGACGGGCGTCAACGCCGTCCTCATCATAGTGAAGTTTATCGCCGGAATAGTCGGGCGAAGCTCAGCTATGGTTGCTGATGCTGTCCATTCGCTAAGCGATTTTGTTACCGATCTGGTGGTCATTATCTTCGTCAGGATTTCCGGGCGACCGCGGGATAAGAGTCATGATTATGGCCACGGCAAGTTTGAGACCTTCGCCACGATGATTATCGGCCTCGTCCTGGTCGGTGCGGGCGTCGGTCTGCTCATCAACGGCATCGAGCGTATCCTCCATGCTGTCAATGGTCAGGAGCTCCCGCGCCCCGGGATGCTCGCCCTCATTGTGGCTCTCCTCTCGATCATTCTCAAGGAGGGGCTTTATCATTACACAGTCAGAGTGGCCAGGAGGGTCAAGTCGCAGGCCGTTGAGGCCAACGCCTGGCATCATCGCAGCGACGCATTCTCCTCCGGAGGCACCCTTATCGGCATCGCCGGTGCAATGTTTCTCGGCGAGCGCTGGCGCATCCTCGATCCAATAGCGGCAGTCATTGTCAGCTTTTTCATCATCAAGAGCGGATATGACATAATGCGCCCCTCCATCAACGAGCTCCTCGAAGCCTCGCTCCCCGAGGAGGATGAGCAGGAGATAGCCCGCCTCGTTACCTCCGTCCCCGGCATCCGGCGCATCCACAACCTGCGCTCGCGCCGCATCGGCAACGGAGTGGCCATTGACCTCCACGCCAAGATGGACGGCTCCCAGAGCCTTACCGACGCCCACGCCAAGGCCACGGCCGCCGAGCGCCTCATCCGCGAGCGCTTCGGCTCCAACGCCCTGATCAACATCCACATGGAGCCCGACACCCAAGGTGCAATGAGGGATTAGGAATTTGTAATGAGTTTAACTGCCCGGCCGCTCAGCTCCGCAAAGAATTTGGAATGTAGTCCTCGGTAGGGTCGAGGCTTTGCCTCGGTCGGGTTGCATATATCACTTATTTTTAGGTTTTTAAAGCGGAATTAGTGATGCTCTTTGTAGCCTCGCGGCATGCCGCGAGGGGGCGAAATGTTCATTTCCATTACAAAATTTTGTGTTTTCGGTCGGCGTGAAAAGAAAAAATATTACTTTTGCAACATCAAGTCTGAAGCGCACTTTCTCGCGCCGTAGACTTACCCATTAACATAGAGTCTCAGAGGAGACTCACCTTATTAAGATTATAGCGTTTGCTATTTGTTCCATCCACCATAAAATCTGGACAATTTTATTAACGGAATGAGACGAACAAGTTGCAAATGTTCGCTTATGCGAGCATTTGACCCTTGCTTCATTCCGGGCTGTCCAGAGCCATATGGTGAGCAATCCTACCCAGGAAGGTCGATGCTCGCATTTGGCTCTTTTCAACCCGTGAAGTGGCATTCGCAAGTTGTGTAACTACTCGAATGTCATCGGGCAATGGAATTACCATACCCTTCCCTTACCTTTGCAGCCCCGACACTCGATTGCTCTTGGCCTATCCGCAATGGTTGAGAGTAAGAAGAAGTGTATTGGCACCACTCAGTCTCTTTTGCTCCCGAGGCAAGAGCAGGGTGAGTATGCTCCTACTGACATCCTCGAAGACGATGTTCTCTCAGCAGCCGGCGGATTACTATTGACTCTCCTCCGCGACCATACAACCGGTGGCAACATCTTTTGGGCAACCGATAACTATGCTGAGCGTGGAGAAGGGTACCAATTCTCCGACCCGATTACAATTGAGGCTATTACAGGCGAGAATGGCTCGGTAATAGTGCCCCGCGCCTTGAAATCGCGTCAGCAACAGCAGCAACGCAGCCGCGAGATGGCGGAAGTGTTTACCCCCTCATGGATTTGCAATAAACAAAACAACCTCGTTGATAACGCATGGTTTGGACGAGAGGGCGTGTTCAATACTGAAATTGATAACTCCGACGGGTCGCATACATGGATTCCATCTGAGGGAAAGATTGATTTCCCTGACGGCAAGACCTGGCGCGACTATGTAACGGAAAATCGCCTTGAAATAACGTGTGGCGAAGCACCTTATCTTGTCAGCCGCTATGATGCCGTCTCGGGGCTTCCGCTTCCGGTCGGTATGCGTATCGGCTTGCTCGATCGCAAACTGCGCGTAGTATCTGAAAACACTGAAAAATCCGGGGAATGGCTTGGGGCCGCAAAAGCAGCGCTCCGCGCTACTTACGGCTATGAATGGCAGGGCGATAACCTTGTTCTCGCCCGTGAAAACTTGCTTTATACCGTCTGCGATTTCTACCGTGCAAAATTCGGTCGCGATCTCCCCAAGCAATCCCTGCCCGGACTTGCCTATATCATCTCTTGGAACATCTGGCAGATGGATGGATTAAAAGGAGTTATCCCCAATTCGTGTGGTGAGCGTCGTAGTGTCGTCATGGATTTATTTGGCCAAACCGAGACAATAGAGACCTGCAATGGCTGCAAGAACGGCGATATAAAAGATCACAACGGGATCTATGCCTTGATTGTAGACTGGCCAAAGAATGTGACGTCTTCTCAGGTCAAGCACAAGACCCCTATACGATTTATTGACCTCCTAAAATAATCGGCTCATGGAATACTTCTCATCCCTTAAGCCCAAGCTGATTTATGTGTTTCGCATCCCCGACGCGGCACACAAAGATTGTCTCAAAATAGGCGAGGCGACTTTTGAGGATGGCAATATCACTTTGCCACCAAACAGTTCTCCCCTTAATAAAGCGGCAAGAGCGCGCATCGACCAATACACTAAGACTGCCGGAATTGCCTACGACTTGTTGCATACTGAGATTGCAATTACCGTCCGCGGCGGTGCCGTTCTCGGCTTCAATGATAAGGAAGTCCACGACGTGTTGCTTCGCAGCGGTATCCGGCGCAAGGTGTTCGACCAGATCAATGGGGCCAACGAATGGTTTTGTTGCGACCTCGAAACCGCCAAGAAAGCAATCGCCGCCGTAAAGGAGGGACGCAAAGCCCTTCATGCTGCCGACATCTCCGTTGGGCAGTCGCCTATCATATTCCGGCCGGAACAGCGCGAGGCTATTGACAAAACCATAAAGCAGTTCAAAAAGGGTAATCAGATGTTGTGGAACGCCAAAATGCGTTTCGGCAAAACTCTTTCGGCTCTCGAGGTGGTGAAAGAGCGTGGTGATTTCCGTCGCGTCCCTTACCCACCGCCCGGTAGTCGATGCAGGATGGTATGACGACTTTAAGAAGATATTCTACGACACCCCCGACTTCCTCTATGGCTCCAAGACCAATGGCGAAACGTTCCTCTCTCTTGAAACAAGAGCGAGAGCGAAAGTCAACCGCTATGTCTATTTTGCTTCAATGCAAGACTTGCGCGGCTCAGAACTAGTCGGCGGAAACTTCGACAAGAACAACGATATTTTCTCTACCCCCTGGGATCTCATCATTGTAGATGAAGCCCACGAAGGAACGCAGACCCTTCTCGGCAAGGCCGTGATGGCTGAGCTAATGAAGAAAGACACTAAGGTGCTTCGTCTCAGCGGCACTCCGTTTAATCTGCTTGACGACTTCAAGGAGGACGAAATCTATACGTGGGATTATGTTATGGAGCAGCGGGCAAAGGCGCAGTGGGATGAGCTCCACCCCGGCGACCATAATCCCTACGCCGGTCTTCCTCGCCTCAATATCTACACCTACGATCTCGGCAGGCTTATGAATGAATATGCCGACGAGGACATCGCCTTCAACTTCCGTGAATTTTTCCGCACCAACGACAGGGGGGAGTTTGTGCATAGTCATAACGTTGAAAACTTCCTCAACCTGCTCACCAAGACCGACGAGGAAAGTATGTATCCTTTTGCCAACCGTCGCTACCGCGACATCTTCCGTCACACCCTTTGGATGGTGCCGGGCGTGAAGTCGG
>CAZAUV010000008.1:0-31825 GCA_964488335.1 uncultured Bacteroides sp. | reverse complement strand
GCACCCATATCAAGCGAGAAAATCTGCTTGGAGCGGAGATTTTCGGGGACATCGCCGCGCACGATACGCTGGGCGAGACCCTCGGCGATGGCGGTCTTACCGGTACCCGGTTCACCGATGAGCACGGGGTTGTTCTTGGTGCGTCGCGAGAGGATCTGAAGCACTCGGCGTATCTCCTCATCGCGGCCTATGACGGGGTCGAGCTTACCCTCGCGGGCACGCTCGCATAGGTTGATTGCATATTTAGAGAGGGCATTGTAAGTCTCTTCGGCGCTCTGGTCGGTGGCTTTCTTGCCCTTGCGGAGCTCGGCGATGGCAGCTACGTCCTTGAGGATAGCCGATGCGGGAGAGTTGATTTCAAAGATGGCGAGGAGGAGAGCCTCGAGGGTCACATATTCATCGCCCATCTTCTTGGAGATATCGATGGCCTTCTGGAGGACGTCGTTGGACTGACGGCTCAGATAAGGCTCGCCGCCACTCACCTTGGGGAGCTTCTCAATCTCGCGGTCAATCATATTGTCAACGGCGGCCTGATTGGCTCCTACTTTGGCAAAGAGATATTTGACCAGCGAATCGCCTTCGGTGATAACCGCCTTTAGAAGCATCACGGGCTCAATGGCCTGGAGGCCGGCGCTGCGGGTGAGCTCCACGGCCTTCTGTATCGCTTCCTGCGACTTGATGGTAAAATTATTGAAGTTCATATATACTTGTTAGTTGAGGGTTTTTCAATAGTCGATGTTTTGAAGAAGGGCAGTTGCCCGAAAGATAAAGGCCTTGCCGGATGAGTGCTCTTCAGAGGCTCTGCCTGCCGGGGGCTTTCATATCTTTAACAACCGCTGCGGCGATATGGTTTTTCATAGCCGTCAGACTATCCGACAAAAATCCTGCCAATCCCGCTCGGGCCCTGTGAGTGACTCCTGCGGCTGCCATTCTGTCAGATATGGCTTGACGCTCTCAGGCGCTCCTGCTGACATGACAAAAAAGCGGGCCGGCGTGCTCCCGTGGAGGGGGCACGCCGGCGGCGATTACAGGTTAAGGGGCTTATGTCAAAATGTCTCGGCCCCGGGTCAGCTTAGCGCTTGAGGTTGGGGTTCTTCTCCACTTCCTTGGGAGGATAGATGGCATAGATGGAGTTTTCGCCGGCCCATGCTGCGGTGACGGGCATATTTTCAGCGAGGCGGAGATCCTGGGTGGTGGTGTAAGTGAAGGCGTTGCCGTCGGCATCGCGGCTCTCGGTGACGGTGCCGGCGGGGACGAGGACATAGTCCTGCGGGCCGACACGATAGTCATAAGCCTCCTTGAGGGTCTCGGTGCGGAACTGGTCGGCGCGACGGGTGACGAGGGCAAAGGTCATGCCGGCCACTTCATAGCTATGCTCGTTGAGGGCGGCTGTGGCGAGGTCGGTGATGGCGGGTACGGTGGTGTAGGCGCGGGCCATTACTTTCTGGAGCTCGGCGGTAGCCTCGGCCTGATACTTGCCGCTTCGGGCAGCCGACTCGGCAAACCAGCATATGACCTCAGAATAGCGTATGACCTGGTGAGTCTTGCCGGCACACATACCTGTCCAGAAGGGCTTGGTATAGTCATAGGGAGCAGCAGCGGGAGCGCCATCGCCGGCGTTGAGGGTGTAGGCCACAAACATGGGGCGATATTCTGAAACGACAGCGTTGGAGCCGTTGTAGGGCTGGCCGTCCTGAGTGGCCCACCAGTCGACGCATACGCCGTTGCCGGTGCGCATCTTCTTGGCATAGACATAATCCTTGCGGGGACCGTCGGGATAGGTGGCCCAGAACTTACGCTCGGCGAGGAAGTCGCCCCAGCCGCTGAGGGAGCCAACCTGATGGCAGGATGTGAGCTGAGAGTCGAAGTTGCTCCAGCCGCCGGTCTGCATGCGGTAGGTGATGCCCACGATGGCCTCGCGGGAGAAGTTGTTGCCGTAGCTGTAGACGTCGGCCCAGTCGGCGAGGAGCCCGTTGGGGTAGCGGCCGGAGTTGACGCCGTCTACCACTTCCTTAGCCTTGTCGGCAGCCATTCCGTAATATTCGGTCTTCTTCAGGGGATAGCCGGCCATGTTCATATAGACAGCTGCGAGGGTCGACTTGACGGCCTGCTCGGAGATGTAGATATTCATGTCGCCGATTGCCTGATTGGTGCCGGTATATTTGGTGGGAAGATTGCATTTCTCAGCCTCCAGAAGGTCGCTGACGATGAGGTCGTAGATCGTTTCGACGGATGAGGGCACGGTGGTGTTGTTGTCAGGGATGTTCTTGAGGTTGACCGGGAGGGGACCAAACTCACGGACGAGCTGGAAGTAGGCATAAGCGCGCCAGTAATATGCGTTGCCTAAGGCAATGTTGATATCTTCCTGCGCGACGGTCGAGGGGACGTCGTTGGCGTGCTCGATGATGAGGTTGGCAGCCTGGATGATATTATATTGCCATTTCCAGAGAAACTCTACGCCCTTGGTGTCGGTAGGAGTCTCGAAAGCATCGGCCGAGAGATATGCGGCCTTGTTGGAGCCGGTGGTTGAGGTAACGTCGTCGCCCTGACACTGCACGATGGCGGGGTTGGAGTTACACTGGCTCTGCTGGACGTTGAAGTAGAGGGCGTTGAGGGCCGAGGTCAGAGCGGCTTTGGAGTCAAAGAACCCATTGGGGGTGAGCTGACCGCGGGGATCTTCGGTGAGGAAGTCGCTGCACGACGAGAATGTTAAGCTCGCCACAACAGCCAACATCGGGAAGAAATATTTCTTTTTCATGAGTGATTACAAGCTAAGGTGTTAGAAGTTGAAGCGTGCTCCGAAGGTAAACGTACGGGGGCAGGGCGATGTGCCGGTGTCAACACCCTGAGCCCACTGCTGGTTAGATGAGCCGAAGGAGTAGGAGGCGGGGTTGAGGCCTTTGTACTTGGTGATGGTGAAGAGGTTTTGGACGGAGAACGACAGGTGGATGTCGGCGAAGCGGGTTACGGCCTTGCGGAGGTCATAGCCGAGGGTGATGTTTTCCATGCGGAAGAAGTCAGCCTTCTCGACCCACTTGGAGGAGTTGCCGATATACTGGTTGTTGTTGACGGTCGGGTCGGGCATGGTGGTGCCGATTTCGCCCCAGAAGTCGGGGTCGGTCACGAAGCGGGAGTTGCCGATGAAGGAGTTGCGGGCAAAGCGGAGGGCGTTGATGCGCTTGGCGCCAAACTGTCCGGTGAAGAAGGCGTTGAGGCTCCAGTTCTTATAGGTCACGGTGTTGTTCCAGCCCATGGTGAAGGAGGGGTTGCTCTTGCCGAGGACCACGCGGTCAGATGACTCGGGAGTGCGGGTCACGGAGCCGTCGGCGGCATAATATGTGTCATAGCCGTCAGCGTCGATACCGGCCCAGTTGAAGCCGAAGAGGGTGCCGATAGGCTCGCCTTCCTTGATGATGGAGGCATCGTAGATGATAGACTGCATCGAGCCGGAGTAGAGGATCGGGTCGAGGGCGGTCATCTTTTCTACCTTGTTTTTGAGGACGGAGCCGTTGAGGGCTGTGGTCCATGACCAGTCGCCGCCTTCGATGATGCGGGCGTTGATGCCGATATCAAGACCGGTGTTTGACACCTCACCGGCATTGACATAGTAGGATGAGCCGCCGAGATAGTCGGCCAGGGTTGTGGTCAGAAGGGCATCTTTGGTGCGCTTGTAATACCAGTCGAGGTTCACCTCGAGGCGGCTGTTGAAGAAGCCCATGTCGAGGCCTACGTCAACCTGGTGGGTGCGCTCCCACTTGAGGTTGGGGTCGTTGATGAGGTTAGCCCAGTAGCCGGTGGCGGGATTGTTGTTGCCATAGTAGGTTGTGGTCTGGCTCATCAGGGAGAGGGTGGAGTAGGGGGCGATGTCCTGGTTGCCGATGATACCGTAGGAAGCGCGGAGCTTAAGATTGTTCATCGTCGGGGCAACAGACTCCCAGAATTTTTCGTTGGAGATGGTCCAGGCAGCGGCGATCGAGGGGAACCATGCCCACTTCTTGTTGCTCAGGCGCGAGGAGCCGTCGGCGCGGATGGTGCCGGTCAGCATGTAGCGGTTGTCGAAGTTGTAGATCACGCGGCCTACACCCGAGAGGAGCGACCATTCGCTGAAGCCGTTGGAGGCGGTAATGTTTGCGGCGTTGTTGACATTCCACCAGCCTACGCTCTCGGATGAGAGGTTGGAGCCGGAGATGCCCATGCGGCGGGTCTGGCTCTTGGTGGCCTCCCAAACAACGGTAGCGGTAAGATTGTGCTTCTCGGCGAAGGTGTTGAGATAGGTGAAGTTGTTGGAGGTCTGGAGCAGGTAGCGGTTCATGTTGTTATTGCTCATACCGCTGTTGGCCGTGGGGCTGGCAGTGGTGAGGCTCTGACCGTAGCTGTAGAAGTTGTAGTAGTCGAGGCCGTTGGATGAAGTGAATGTCAGGCCGGGGAGGATCTTGAAGCGGAGGTCGAGATGACCGTTGATGATATCGGAGCGGCGCTGGTTGGGCGATTCAAGGATGCCTACGGCATTGTTCTGGATGGTACAGTAGGGGTCCATGTTATATACGCCGTTGGCGTTTTTCATGGTCATCGTGGGCGATGAGTTGAAGGCCACCCAGAGGGGGTTGTAGCCGCTCATGTTAAACTCGCCTACGCCATGGCCCTGACCGTGGGAGAGGTTGACCTCAGCGGAGGTGTTGAGCCAGGGGGTAACGTCGGCCGAGCCGCTCAGGCGGGCGCTGTAGCGCTCGTGCTGAGAGTCGCGGACGTTGCCCTCGTGCTTCATGTAGTTGCCTGATACATAGAATTGCATCCCTTCGGTGCCCTTGGAGAAGACCACCTTATAGTTCTGGACCTGACCGGTCTTAAACACTTCGTCGTTCCAGTCGATGCCGGGGTTGGAGCCGTCGAGGTATTCGGCGAGGTCAAAAGCGGCGATGCCGGCATATTCCGTGAGCTTCTGAGCATATTCGCGGGCCGAAGTCTGCTTGGGGAGCTTGGAGGCGTTTTGCCAGCCATAGGATACGTCGAGGGTGAGCTGGCTTGTGCCGGCCACACCTTTCTTGGTGGTGATGATCACTACGCCGTTGGCGCCGCGGGAGCCGTAGATAGCGGTCGATGAGGCGTCTTTGAGGATCTGCATGCTCTTGATATCATCGGGATTGATGCCCTCGAGGCCGCTCTCGCGGACGAGGCCGTCGACGATATAGAGAGGATCGTTTGACTTGTTGATGGAGTTGGCGCCGCGGATAGTGATGCGCACTGAGCCGCCGGGGATACCGTCGGAAACGACGTTAACACCTGATACACGGCCCTGAAGGACCTCGGAGACATTGGTCACGGGCTGAGCCGAAAACGACTTGTCGTCGAGGACGGCGACGGAGCCGGCGAGGTCGACCTTACGGACGGTGCCGTAACCGACCACCACCACTTCGTCAAGGGTGTTATCATCCTGGAGAGTGACATTGTGGGTGCCGGCCTGAGCGGTCCAGCGCTCCTTCTTGAAGCCTATGTAACTATATTCGATGGGGCGGCCGGGGATAACGTTGATGGTATATTCGCCGTCGACGTTGGTAGCGGCGTTATAGGATGTGCCGGGCTGAGAGACGATTACGCCGGGCATGGGGTCGCCATTGTGGTCGGTGACCACACCCTTAACGGTGACGAGGCTCTGGGGGGCAACGACGGGCGATTCAGCGGCCATTGCGGGAGGAGCCATTGTCAACGACACGAGGCCTAAGCCAAAAGTGGCCAGGGCGGCAGGCAGACATGCACCGAGTACATTTCTGCGGTTCAATCGTGAATGATTCATCATTTCATGGATTATTTATTAAGGTAAGTTGAAACGTTGGGAGCCCTGACGGTAGGGGTCAGGGAGGGAGAGAATGGTTATGAGAGGCCTTTCGGCCGGGGAAGAAAAAAGCGGCCCCCGGAGCTCTACTCGGAAGGATCGCGGGCGGGGCGCTTCCAGAGGGTCTCGGGGGTGGAGGTCAGGTGATTGATATTGCGTGCAAGTATAAATAGATAGTCGGATAGGCGATTGACAAACCGGCGGGCCGCAATATCCACAAGCTCAGCATCATGCAGGGCGAGGATGCGGCGCTCGGCGCGGCGGGCGACGGTGCGCGCCACATGGGCCGCGGCTGCACCGGGAGCCCCACCGGGGAGGACAAAGCTCTTCAGGCGGGGAGTAGACTCATCGAGGCGGTCAATGGCTTTCTCGAGGCGCTCTATGGCCTCGGCATCAACTCCCGGAGACAGCAGAGGTTTCTCGCCTTCGGCGGGGAGAGGGCAGGCTAAATATGAGCCGATGTCGAAAAGGCGCATCTGAGTCCACTCGATAAGCTCATCATCCTCCGGTGATAATGGGGCCATGGCACGGACCATTCCGAGCCAGGAATTGAGCTCATCCATAGTGCCGTAAGCCTCAATGCGTGGCGACGCTTTGGGGTGGCGCTTGCCGCCGACGAGGCATGTCATGCCGTCATCGCCGGTCCGGGTATAGAGACGTGATTTGTCCATATCGCTTGCAAATATATGCAAAAAGCCCTCCCACAAATGTTAACAAATGTGAAGAGGGCTGTGTTCTATAACATATTTTGCAATAACTTGATCCGGACCTGATGCCTATCTTCCGCAAAATCAATCAATAAGAAGGGCTGCGTGGAGCCGTTGGGAAGGGAGGCCGGTGATTGAGCCTATGTGGGGCGAGGAGAAAATGAGGTCGGTCAATGTGGCTATATCGATGTCGAAATCGAGCTTGGCCACGGGGGCGGGGAGGCGCTCGAGCTCGCCGCGCGAGATGCGGTAGATACCGCTATTGGTCGGCAGAAGGGGATCAAAGACGCGCATGGTGAGCTTGAGCTGGGGATAAGCTCGGGCGATAAGGGTGAGGACCGAGGGCACTGAGACGATGCGTGCCATTCCCCGAGGGGAGGGCCGGCGTCCGTCGTCCTTCACCGTCGACATCACTGCCATCGGCCGGCCGGGCCAATGCTCTCTCAGTGCCCTCAGGGCCGCCATGCGAGCCTCGGGGGAGGATGAGAGCACTTCATCCACGCGGATGGTGTCGGAGCCGTCGGGTGCGGGGCGCCCCCAGGCTATAGATGCCACCCGGCCCTCTTCGCCGGTCATAGCCACGCAGAGCCCATCGTCGAGCCGGAGGTCGTCGAGGATGTTCAGGAAGTCGCGCTGAGAGTGGACCACGGTCGACTGCTTCATCTCCCTCTCGAAGCGGGCCACGGCGTCGTAGACAGCCGGGGCAAAGAGGTCATCGGCCGCTGTGAAGGCCGGGGAGGGCTGGTCGTCGAGCGGAAGGAATGTGTGTAGGGCTGTGTAACGCTCTATATCGGTGAAGATTACGGTGGAGAAGCCAAATCGGGCATAATAGCCGTAGAGATAACCCGAGGCAGGGATGAGGAGGGTGATTATGTCGCCCCGATCACGCGAGGCGTGGAGGGCATCGGTCATCAGAGAGGTCATCAGACCACGCCCGCGCATATTTCGCCTTGTGGCGGCTCCGGCGATATATGATGCGGAGGCGTCGAGGCCGTGGAAGGTCATTGCGTAGGGCTGGAGGAGAAGCGAGCTTACGATGTGGCCCGAGTCGTCGGTGACGGTCATGGCGTCGGCATCGCGGTAGACGCGATCGAAATACATCGCCACAAACTCCGGGGAGTCGTCAAAGGTGTCGCTCCACAGGCGTCTTATTTCATCTTTTTTACTCATACCTCTATAACGCGCGGGAGCCCTCGGGAGTTTGCTCCGGTGCTCACGGTCTCAGCATCAGAGCTCGCTGCGCGTCATATTGGCCAGAAGGGTATGATAGGCAAACCGGGCCTCGGAGAGCTCGGAGAGCTTTTCATAGATTACGTCGCTCTCGGTGTAATATTCGAGGACGGAGATATGACCGGTCTCCACGGCCTTATTGAGCAGACGGAGCGACTCTTCCATCAGGGTCAGGTCGTAAGACTCGATGACGCGGCGCAGGTCGGTCAGTTCATCGTAGCGGCTCCTGAGCTCACCCTCGGCGCGGACGGCAGCATCATCTGCCCTCATCTCTGCGGCCGACCGTCGGGCGCGGGCGGCGCGGACACGGCTGCTGTTGCTCCACACAGGAAAGGATAAGCCAAGAAGCATACCGTTCTGAGCCTCACCCGGAGCGGCGTTGCGGCGATAACCGGCGTTGATCGAGGGGAGCCAGCTCTGGCGACTGATTGCCTCACCCTGACGGGCCGCGGCAATCTCCGAGCGTGCCTCGGCGAGAGTGGGGTCGGCATCGAGCAGGCGGCTGCGGAGGGTCTCGAAGGGGGGCAGCAGCTCCTCGGCGGGATAGCCTATGGAATCAATAGAGAGAGCAATGCCGCCATTGAGCACCGTAAGTTCATCAATAAGGGCCCTGCAAGAGGCTTCGTTGCGGGCCAGGTCGGCCTCGAGACTCATGTGCTGAAGGCGTGTCTTATTGACATCAAGGGCCGAGGCACCACCCTCCTCTTCGCGTCGGGCCAGGAGACGGAGGATTTCGTGGGAATATTCGTGGCGGGCTGTGAGATATCCGTGTTGGGTATGGAGACGCGCAAGCTCAAGGCATTTGAGTTTCACATCGAGCAGGAGCGCCTGGCGGGCCACGTCATACCGGCGGGCAGCCGTTTCCCCCTCAAGCGCGGCAGCCTTGCGGCGGGCGGCGTAGAGGGTGGGAAAGTCAAATTCCTGACTGACAATCAGCTCCGAGCTCGACAATCCTCCGACCCCCTTCTGCCAGAAGGGACTGAACTCGGCCGACGGACCGCCGAGAGCATTGTCGGCAGCGAGGTCGGCCGCAGCCGCCTCATTGTCGACAGCCAGAGCGCGGAGCTCTATGTTGTTGGCCTCCACCTGCTTGAGGATGGAAGGAATGTCCTGAGCTGATATTGACAGAGCTAAGCACGCGAATATCAATGATAAACCTGTCTTCATAATCGGGATGAGTGGTGTCACGACTGCGGATTGGGTGATGAGCCGCTGCGGCGAGAGCGTCGGGAATGTCGGCTGCGGCTGTTGTTGCTGCCGCTCTTGCCTTTGGAGCCATTGTCGGTGGGGGCAATCTTGTTGCTCTGCTGTTTCGGCGGGCATGGTGTTTTCTCGCTACGGGGACGGTCGCCGGTGACGGTGGCACGGTTGCGAGGCTTTGCACCTCCATTTTTTTTGCCACGGTCGCCGCTTCGGGACGAGGGGTGGGAGCCGCCATTGCCGCGCCCGCGGACCCCATTGCCGCGGCCACCCTTCCCCTGATTGCCGCGCCCTCCTGATCCGACGCGGCGCGAGGGGTCGTAGGTCGGGACTTCGCCAAGCTCGGACGGCACGTCATTTTTCTTCACCTCATAGCCCAGAAACTTCTCTATACGTCCAAACTGGCTCTGCTCCTTGGGGTTGATGAGCGTGACGGCCTTGCCGCCGGCGCCGGCGCGGGCGGTGCGCCCGATGCGGTGGACATAATCTTCGGCCTCGCGGGGCACCTCATAGTTGATGACCATGGCAATGTCGTCGATGTCGATGCCGCGGGCAAGGATGTCGGTGGCCACGAGTACGTCGATGCGGTCGGCGCGGAAGTCGAGCATCACCTCGTCGCGGCGGTCTTGGTCGAGGTCGGAGTGAATCTCGGCGGCCTTGATGCCGGCCTTGATGAGAGTGCGCGTGAGGTCTTTGACATTGAGCTTCGATGAAGCGAAGATAATGACCCTGTTGGAAGCCACCGTCTTGAGAAGATGGCGGACGATGGCGGTTTTCTGACCGTCGTAGCAAACAAAAGCGCTCTGCTCGATGGCTTCAGTCGGGCGGCTGACGGCAATCTTTACCTCGGCGGCGTCAGGTTTCAGGATTTTTGATGCGAGCTCCTGGATGCGCGGCGGCATCGTGGCAGAGAACATCAGAGTCTGGCGGTCGCGCGGCAGCTTGGTGGCTATCTGCATAATGTCGTCGTAGAAACCCATATCCAACATTCTGTCGGCTTCATCGAGGATGAAATATTTGACCTGAGAGAGGTCTACGTAGCCCATCTGGAGGTGGGCGATGAGGCGCCCGGGAGTGGCTATCACCACGTCGGCGCCATTTTTGAGGCCCCTCTGCTGGGCGGCAAAGGTCTTGCCGTCAGTGCCACCGTAGATTGCCACCGAAGTGACGGGAATAAAATAAGAGAAGCCCTCCATCTGGCGGTCGATCTGCTGGGCGAGCTCGCGTGTCGGAGCCATTACGATGCATGCCGGGGCTGTCGACTCCGGCTGGTCGGCTATCATATCAATGACGGGGAGAAGATAGGCCGCTGTCTTGCCGGTGCCTGTCTGCGCCACGGCTATAAGGTCGCGGCCGTCGAGAATTTCGGGAATGGCCTTCTCCTGGATAGGGGAGCAGTCGACAAAGTGCATGGCGTCGAGAGCATCGAGGATATCGTCGGAGAGAGCTGTTTCGTCAAAGCGCATATTATCGTAGAAGGGGGGATGTAATCAGTGAAAGAGAGGGCCGGTCGGCCCATAACGTCTGCAAAGATACTAAAAAAAACGTTACCATGCTTCTACCCTCCGCCCTTATGACATTTTTCACCTTGCGGCCTCAAAAAATCGCTCTCATTTTGGCTGATGCTTTATAATTAGGTTGACGGGATGGCCGGCGTGAAGGAAAAAATGTGTATCTTTGGCGTTGAATTCCGCTCGGTAAGGGGCGCGGCTTAAGGTTGCGTCTCTGTCGAGGAATTGTGTAACAATCAATTTATCTGTCGCTAAAGATGAAGATATGCTTGCTCACTGTGGGGCGCACTACCGACAGTGCCGTGGCGCGTGCCACCGAACACTACGCTCTGCGCATCCGACGCTATCTCGATTTTGAGATGACGGCGGTGGCTGATGTGAAGACCACAAAGGCAATGACCGAAGAGCGTCAGAGGGAGCTTGAGGGCGATGCTCTTCTGGCGGCGCTCCGCCCGGGCGACTTCGTGTGGCTCCTCGACGAACATGGCGCTGAATATACCTCCCGCGAGCTTGCCCGCGAGCTCCAGCGCAAGATGGCGGCAGGGCTTACCAAGCGCATAGTCTTTGTCGTCGGGGGCCCTTATGGATTTGCCCCGAAGGTAAAGGCTCGTGCAGATGCCCTGCTCTCACTCTCGCGCCTGACTTTCCCCCATGAGCTCGTCCGCCTCTTCTTTGCCGAGCAGATCTATCGCAGCATGACCATTCTCCACGGCGAGCCTTATCATCACGACTGACCCCCTCCCTCACCGTCAACACCATTATGACCATTCCCGAAATAATATCAGCCCCCGGCCACGGCTTCTCCATAGAGGTGCTTCCTCCCCTTAAGGGACGCTCCATAGGACAACTCTTCAGCAATATTGACCGCTTGCTCGACTTCGGTCCCCGATATATCAACATCACCACCCATCGCTCCGAGCTGGTCTTCCGGCCTTCGGCCGACGGCCTTTATCAGCGCGTCAGCGAGCGGGCGCGGCCCGGGACTGTGGCCGTGGCGGCAGCCATCCAGCAGCGCTACAGCATCCCCGCCGTGCCCCACATCATATGCTCCGGCTACACAAAGCTCGAGACGGAATATGCTCTCATTGACCTCAACTTCCTCGGCATAACCAATCTGCTGCTGCTCCGGGGCGACAAGGCCCACCACGAGAGCCGCTTTGCCGCCATCGAGAATGGCCATGCCCACGCTTCGGAGCTACAGACCCAGGTCAACGACTTCAATCGCGGCTTCTTTATTGACGGGACCGAGATGGACATCATCGGCGAGGCCCGTCCGGAGTTTAATTATGGTGTGGCGGGCTATCCGGAGAAGCACGAAGAGGCTCCCAACGCGGAGATAGATATGCAGTGGCTGAAGCATAAGGTTGACAGGGGTGCATCCTATATAGTCACTCAGATGTGTTTTGACAACGAGCGCATCCTCGATTTCATCGCCCGATGCCGGAAGGCGGGCATCACGGTGCCGATCATCCCGGGTCTGAAGCCGATATGCAATGCAGGGCAGCTGACTATCCTCCCGAGGGTATTCCACTGCGATCTCCCGACCGACCTGGTCCGCGCCGTGGAGGCTTGCGGCGGTGATAATTCCAAGGTCAAGGATGTCGGGGTGGAATGGCTCACGGCACAGATGCGCGGGCTCTTCGACGCCGGCCTCCCGCAGGTCCATCTCTATTCACTCAACGCCACAGAGAGCGTCCGCCGCGCCTTGGCCAATATCTTCTGAGGCAATGAGATTTAGTGATATTCCGGGCCATGAGGCCGTCAAAGAGCGCCTGAGGGGGATGGTCGACAGCGGCCGGCTCCCCCATGCCATCCTCCTCGAGGGCCCGGCTGGTATAGGCAAGCTCTCTCTGGCCCGCGCCCTGGCCCAGTATATCCATTGCACAGGGCGCAAAAAAGGTGATAGCGACAGCTGCGGCACCTGCCCCTCCTGCCGCCAGAGCGACGCTCTCAATCATATCGACACTTTTTACGTCTATCCCGTGGTCCGCACTGACAAGATGGATCATGCGCCCGTGTCAGATGAGTTTGCCGACGAATGGCGCGATTATCTCGGCATGGGTGCCCGCCGGCCCCGGATGTTCCAAAATATCGAGGCCTGGACCGACTCTTTCGGAAAGAAAGGTGCAAGTCTGATAACATATGCCTCCGAGAGCCTTGAGATAATCCGCAAGCTGTCGACCACGAGCCATGCCTCAACGTATAAGACCATCGTGTGGTGGCTCCCCGAGAGAATGAATGTAGAGTGCTCCAACAAGCTCCTTAAGATGATTGAGGAGCCGTATGAGGGCACCTGCATCATCATGGCCTCCGACGATCCTTCCAAGCTCCTACCTACCGTCTACTCCCGTCTTCAGCGGGTCACCGTCGACCGCTACTCCGATGCCGAAGTGGCTGCCCGCCTTGAATCCGACATGGGGATGGAGCCCGAGGCCGCACACGCCGTGGCCCGCACCGCCCGCGGCTCCATGACCCGGGCGGTGACGGCTGTCAGTGCCAACTCCCGCGCGCGGTTGATGCTCCCCCGCTTTATCGAGCTGATGCGCCTGGCCTATCAGCGCAATGTGGGCGAGCTCCGCCGATGGGGCTCAGACCTGGCCGGCGATGGCCGCGACCGCGCCGCTGCCTTCTTTGACTTCGCCGCCTCTCAGGTGCGTGAAAACTTTATGACCCGCGTGGCAGGCGCCGCATCCCCGATTGTCTACCTCAACCCCGAGGAGGCTGCCTTTGCCAAAAACTTTTCCCGCTTCATCACTGAGGCCAATGCCGAGGCCCTCTGCCACGAGTTTGAGCTGGCGCGCCGCGATATTGTGGCCAACGCAAATATCAAGATAGTGGCCCTCGACGTGGCCCTCAAAGTAATCATGCTCCTGTTACCTAAACAATAAATGCCCTCTTCGCTGATATGACGCCCATGCTCAGACAGGTGGCGAGGGCTTATCTTAGCCGCCACAGTCTCGATGAGATTTCGCGCTTCTGCTTCGTCTTTCCCAACAAGCGTAGCGCCACATTCTTTCTCCGCTACCTCGATCTCGAGGCGGCGCGGCCACACCTGGAGCCCGAAGTGACCACTATCTCCGATTTCGTGGCCACCTTCTCGCCGCTGGCTGAAGCTCCGCGATATATGCAGGCCGCAACCCTCTACGATGCCTATCGCAGCGTGGCCTCCGGCGACGTGGAGAGCTTTGACAGATTCCTATTCTGGGGCGAGGCCCTCCTGGCCGACTTTGCCGAAGTTGACCGCTATCTCGTTGATCCCGAGCGACTGTTTACCAATATCAGGGAGCTCCGCGAGATCAAATCTACCTATCTGACAGATGTCCAGCGCGATATAATCCGCCGCTTCTGGGGCATCGAAGATGCCGACCTCGACAGCTATGTAAGAGCGGGAAATAATGAGGATGACACTCCGGGGGATGAGCCCTTCTGGACCCATCTCGATTCCCGCGGACACTTCCTGACCGACAATTACTTCGCTCTCTGGCAGCTCCTCCTTAAGGTCTACAATATCTTCAACGAGCGCCTGGCAGCCGACGGATTCTGCTCCTCCGGTCAGCACTATCGACGCGCCGCCGAGCGGCTGCGCCTCGAAGATGTGTCGACCCTCCCTCTGAGGGCCGAACGTTATATCTTCATCGGCTTCAATATGCTGTCCACCTCCGAGATAGAGATCTTTGACCGTCTTAAGCGCGCCGGCCTCGCTGATTTTTACTGGGATGTGGCCTCGCCCGCCTTTAAGCTCAAGGGCAATAATGTGGGCGATATGGCTCTTAGAGGCTCCAGGATGTTTCCATCGCTTTATGAACTCGACGAAGAGGCATCCGGCGTGGAGCCCCCGATGCCTGAGATAGAGATTATCGGAGTGCCATCGGCAGTTGGGCAAGTCAAGGTGGCTGCCCGTCAGCTTCTTGAGTGGCAGACCCGAAATATCATAGGAGGCGATAGAGATGACCCCTCGGGAATCGACACGGCAGTGGTGCTCGCCGACGAAAAGATGCTTATGCCCCTGATGAGTCATATACCCGCATCGCTGCCCGCCATCAATGTCACCATGGGCTTCCCGATGAAGCACACTCCCATAGCCACGGTGATGCACACCGCCGTGATGCTCCAGCGGCGCCTACGCCAGGTAGACGGGAGCCCGGCCTACTTCTACGAAGATGTCGTAGATCTCCTTAATCAGCCTATAGTCAGGGCTATAGCCCCCGAGGCGGTGGATAATCTGCTCGGGGAGATACGCAGCTTGCACCGCATAACTCTTGATATTGCCTATCTCCGCGCGGCCTATCCCGCATTGAGCCCCCTTTTTGTACCGCTGGGTGAGTCGGAAGGGAGCTCCCTTGAGCAGTGTCGCGACTATTTCACCGGGCTCCTCGACCTTTTTAATCTCTATGCCACCGAGGAGAGCAGCCCTGCCGAGCGTCGCTTCCTTGAGGCTTATCGCATGGCGCTCGATGAGCTCGTGACGGCTTTTGCCCATCGCCGGATCACGATGGGCCCCGTGACAATGGCCGCCATCATAGAACACTCCCTCGCCACAGCCACGGTGAGCTTCACCGGAGAGCCCCTTGAGGGGGTCCAGGTGATGGGCGTCCTTGAGACCCGTGCTCTTGACTTTGACAATCTCGTGATGCTCTCGCTCAATGAAAATATCTTCCCTGCGCGACATTCGCGGGCTTCGTTTATCCTCGAGTCCCTTCGCCCTGCTTTTGGACTCCCCGGTCGTGAGATTGACGAGAGCGTAATGGGATATTATTTCTACCGCCTGCTGACACGCGCAAGGAGGGTCACCCTGCTCTATGATGCCCGGACTATCGGCATTGATAAGGTCAACGGGATGTCGCGCTACCTGTCGCAATTGCTCTATCTCTTCCCCGGGGCGAATATTATCCATCGCGCTGCGCAGTTTGAGCTTCCGGCGCCTGCCGAGCCCCGTCTGCTGACCATAGAGAAGACTGGCGACACAGCCCGCCTGCTCGAAGAATATCTCATCCCCGGCAGCGGCAAGCGCCTCTCGGCTTCGGCGCTCAACAACTATATCAACTGCCCCCTGCTTTTCTATCTCAATGACCTCAGGGGCATGAGATTTGACACCGAGACCGCAGGAGAGGATTATATGGATGCGGCGACTTATGGCACAGTGGTCCACCATGTGGCGGAGAAACTCTATCTCGACCTTGCCTCTCAGTCGCCCGGTGGAGTGATTGCAAAGGAGACTCTTATGGCGGCGGGCAACGACTTCCCCCGTATAAGCCGCTACACCACCGCTGCCATAAACCGGCATTATCTCCGCAAGGTCAGGAGCAAAGACGACCCCGAATGTTATGAACCCCTGACCGGCACCGAGGAAATCATGGGACGTATCATCACCGAACTGATATGCCGCATGCTGCGCCTCGAGGCCGAGACCTTCGGCGACATCCCCTTTGAAGGCGCCGAGGTGAAGCTCGACGGACAGATTGAGATTATTCCCGGCAAGAAAATCAACGTCCGTCAGGTCATTGACCGCATTGATCGCGCCGGAGAGGGAGGCTCGCTCCGCTTCGTCGACTTCAAGACCGGAAGAGACCCCATTAGCTTCAAGTCGGTGTCCGCGGCCTTCGACTCCAATGACCGCAATAGGCCCAAGGTGCTCTTCCAGCTGCTCTTCTACTGCTACTGCTATGCCAGGCTGAAGGGTTATGAGGGGCCGATACAGCCCTATGTCTACCCCATTACACGCCTCTTTACCGATGCCATCAGACCATCGTCGATAAAGGCCGATAAGAGCTCCACGGAGGAGATTATCACCGACTATCGCCCTTATCTCCCGGAGTTTGAGAGGCTCCTGCAGGAGGTGGTGGAAGAAATTTTTGATCTCGGCAAGCCCTTTGAAGCGGCTGTCAATCGCCCTGATTATGACGGGCATAACTGCACCTTCTGCCGCTTCAAGACCATATGCGAGCCCAAAATGGATAATTGATGAAGACAGGCCTGTATATCCATATCCCATTCTGCCGCTCACGCTGCGCCTATTGCGACTTCTACTCCGTTGGCGCTCGGGCAGCCGAGCCCTCCCGTTTTGTCGACGCTCTCCTCCGGGAGCTTGAGGGGAGGGCGGGGGAGGTGGGTGCGCCACCCTTCGACACCATATATATAGGAGGAGGGACCCCCTCGACTCTTCCTGCCGAGGAGCTGGGCCGCCTGCTGCGCGACGTAGTGCCTATGGCACGCCACGATGCTGAGGTGACCATCGAGGTCAATCCCGATGATGTAAGCGCCCCTCTCGTAGACCTCCTCGCCGGAGCGGGCGTCAATCGAGTAAGCATGGGAGTGCAGAGCCTAAGTGATGAAGAGCTGAGGGCCATCACCCGCCGCCATGACGCTGCGGGAGCCCGCCGCGCTGTGGAGCTCCTGCGGCAGGGAGGCATATCCAATCTCAGCCTCGATCTTATCTATGGCCTCCCGGGTCAGACCCCCCGGTCATGGAGAGCATCGGTGGAGGGCATCCTCGAGATGCGCCCCCAACATGTCTCGGCCTATCTTCTGAGCTATGAGCCCGGGACGCGCCTGACCCGCGACCTTGCCGCGGGGCGCATCACTGCTGCCACCGAAGCCGAGGCCGAGGATTATTATCTTTATCTATGCAGCTCCCTCGCCTCGTCAGGATATGACCATTATGAGATAAGCAACTTTGCCCTTCCGGGTTTCTATTCGCGCCACAACTCATCATACTGGGACCCCTCGGCAGCCTATCTCGGCATCGGCCCCGGAGCCCACAGCTATGACGGACATTCCCGCCGGCGCGCCAACCGCGCCTCTCTCAGCCGATATCTCGAGGCCCCCGAGGGAGCTGCCGACCCCGATCTCTGCGAGTCTCTCAGCGCCGACCAGATCATCGACGAGCAGATAATGCTCGGCCTGCGCACCCGCAGGGGCCTATCCCTTCTGTCGCTCCCCGATGGAGAGCGCCGGGGGGTGCTTGACCGGGCGCGACCAGCCATTGCCTCGGGCCATCTCTCTCTGTCGGCCGACGGCCTTTCACTATCAATCCCCGAGCGACATTGGCTCATCGCCGACGCCATCATATCCGACCTATTTGTCTGAAGCTCTGTATAAAAGTAATTATTAACCAGCTCACGATATGAAAAAATCAATCCTTACCCTCTTGATCGCTCTACTCTGCGCCGCCACCGGCCTGAGAGCTGAGTCGACCCGCTCGGCCGTCGATAATCTGATGCGCCGCAATCCCCCTCGCCTGACCTATGATCCTTCGATGCCAGCCGACAGCTTTGCCGCGTGGCAGCAGAAGATGAGCCAAGCAATGGCCCGCATCATGCGCCACGACGACTTTGGCTACACCGGTGGCCCGGCTCCTGTCAAGACCCTCTCGCAGAAGCGTCAGGGATATACCATAGAGCGCTGGGAAGCAACCCCTCTCGAGGGTTACACGGTTGGTTTCTACGTGCTTATCCCCGATACTCTCCGCTATGGCTCGCCTGCTCCGGCGGTGCTCTGCATCCCCGGCTTCGGCCAGACCAAGGAGCTTCTTGCCGGTGAGATGGCCGGCGACTATGACCTCAGTGAAGGAGGCAACCCCGAGGCCGGAAAGCCGGCCATGGCCTTGCAGTTTGCCCGTCAGGGCGTTATTGCCGTTGCCGTAGACAATCCCTCCTGCGGCGAGCTCAGCGACGGCGGATATGCCGATTATGTCACATCGTCGCGTTTTCTTCTTGAAATGGGGTGGAGCTGGCTCGGCCTCGCTTCGTGGCAAGACCGTGTGATCCTCGAATGGATGAAGACCCAGCCCTCGATGGATCCCTCGCGACTGATTGTCAGCGGCTTCTCGCTCGGCACAGAGCCTCTGATGGTGCTCGGCCTCCTCGATCCCTCGATCTTTGCCTTTGTCTACAACGACTTCCTCTGCCGCACCCGTGAGCGCATCCTGGTGATGAACAAGCCCGATGCCAACGGAGCCCGCCCTTTCCCCAACAACATCGAGCATCTCATCCCCGAGTTTCTGACCGAATTTGACTTCCCCGACATTGTGAGCGCCCTTGCGCCCCGTCCGGTGATATGCACCGAGGGCGGCCTCGACCGCGATTTTGGCATCATAGCCGGAGCCTTCGACAAGGCCGGAGCCCCAGAAGGGTTTGAGTATCACCATTATGCCATGTATGCCGACCCTTCCAACCGTGTTGAGATAGACACCCTTCCGCAGGGCATTGACCGCGATGAGTTTTTCCGTCTCTGCAATGTCGATCCTCCCCATCATTATTTCAAGACCGAATGGATTCTGCCCTGGCTCCATCGTATCCTGAGCAATGAAGATTGACGTCAACGTGAACCTTATCACCCTCTCCTTCATTCTACTCCTATGAAACATCTTCAGCTTATCACCATAGGTCTTGCAGCTCTTCTCGTCTCAGGATGCACCACTATGACCGACCTCTATAATAGGGTGACCGGCCAGAGAGAGCCGGCCATTGTAGCTACTGCCGACAATATCCGACAGCCGGCCGGAGCAACCCCCGTAGAGCCGGCACCTCAACCTGCGGAGACCCCCTCGGTCACCACTCCTGCCGCCACTCTCGCCGAAGCCGACGTGGCCGAGAGACTGCTCGGCCGATGGAACATCATAGAGGCCGGCGGCAAGGGCATCAAGGCTGCAGACCCTGAAGAGCAACCTTACCTTGTCTTCGACTCCGGCGCGGTTAATCCGGCCCTCCTTAAGGTCTATGCCTTCACCGGGTGCAACACCCTCAACGGCATTATTGCCCTGACCGAAAAGTCAGGTATTGAAAAAGTAGGTGAGATGGCGGCAACGATGCGCCTTTGCCCCGATGCGGATGCAGAGCCGGCCATCATCGATGCCTTCAATACTATGGTCAGCTACCACATCGAGCGTCACGAAAACACCTATCTGCTCTCGTTTCTCAACGATCGAGGAGCTACAGTCATGGTGGCCTCACGCACTGATATGAGCTTCATCGACGGCGCATGGCAGGTGGCCGAGATCCAGCCCATCAAGATCGATGATGACTCTATGCCGGAGCCTATGCAACTTGTCTTTGACATCAACGAAGGGCGCCTCCATGGCAACACCGGTTGCAATGTGCTCAATGCCTCCATCTCCACCGATCCTACCGAGCCAAACTCCCTGACCATCAGCAATCCACTTACCACGCGCATGGCCTGCCCCAACGCCGGCCTCGAGCAGCAGCTCACCAATGCTCTCAGCCGCGTGGCCTCCGCAGCAAAGGGGCATCACAATACCCTCTATCTCCTCGACCAGGCCGGTAATAAGGTGATGACCCTCCATCGCATCCACCCCGAGCTGTAGGCTAAGCCTGCTGTTTCGCTCACCTGCTGACAATTTTCTCCCGCTCCCCCGTCTTATATATCATGTCTCTGACAATCATTGAGCGATTTGAGGCTGAATGACGATTTTAAGACGGGGGAGCGGAAAAATTTCGTATCTTTGCGGGTATGAATCAGCGAAACTTCTTTTCGGTGCTACCGCCGGTGACTAAAAATCTGATTATCATCAATTTCGCTATCTGGCTGTTGATGATGATCATCCCATCGTTGGGCGAGAAACTGACCCACTACTGTGCTCTCCACTTCTGGGGGGCTTCTGACTTTAATCCGGCCCAGCTCTTCACTTATATGTTTATGCACGATGTGCGCGGCTTTGCCCACATCCTGTTTAATATGTTTACCCTCTTCATGTTTGGCATCACTCTGGAGCGGGTAATCGGGAGCGGACGCTTCCTCTTCTATTATCTCTCCTGCGGCATAGGCGCGGCCCTTGTCCAGGAGGTAGTGTGGCAGCTGACATGGGTTGATATTCTTGCAGGTTGGATCAACAGCAGCTATGGCAGCGGAATTGCCGAAGCCCGTGATTTGATTTTGCAGGCTCATGCTATGGGTCAGCCTATACCGGTGCTCAACAGCCTTCTGACTGTAGGCGCGTCAGGCGCTATCTACGGTGTGCTTCTCGCCTTCGGTATGCTCTTTCCCAACCGAGAGCTCTATCTGATGTTTATTCCGATGCCTATCAAGGCCAAATGGATGGTCATTGGCTACGGCGCCATAGAGCTCCTCATCGGATTGAGCGGAGCCAGCGACGGTGTGGCTCATTTCGCCCACCTCGGAGGTATGATCTTCGGCTTCTTCATGATATGGTACTGGAAGAAAAAAGGAGTGGTCCATGGCGATTACTATTAATGCCGGCGAGGGTATGAGACGCGCCGGTGCTATAAGAGCTCTGGTGATTATCGTGGCCATCAATGCCATGATTTACATAGCCCTGAGGTTTGCAGCCGGTTTCGCGCCCGACACCGCGGAGAATATCATATCAGCCCTTTCGCTCCCATCGGGCGGCGCGGCTCTGACGGGCCGGCCCTGGAGCCTCCTGACCTATATGGTGGCTCAGTATGACGCTCTCCATGTAATCCTCAATATGCTCTGGTTCACGTGGTTTGGCCTCATCCTTGTAGATGCCGGAGTGCGAGCCCGGTTTATCGCCCTGACCTATATCTCCGGAGGCCTCGGGGCTGCCCTGGCCTATATCCTCATCAGCCCGGGCGAGGGTGCTTTTCTTATCGGGTCGTCGGGGGCTGTGATGGCCATAGTGGCGGCAGCCGCAGTAGCGTCGCCCAAGACGCGCCTTGATCTCCCTCTTATGCGCTCCATCTCAGTGGCCACAGCCGCAATCATCATCGCCGCCATCTATGCCGCCGGCATTGCCCTCGGCTCGGGCGGCAGCCATATTGCCCATATCGCCGGAGGCGCGGCCGGAGTGGCCGCCGCCCTCATCTTCCGCCGCGGCTTATCAGCCAATGCCACGCCGCCGCGCCTCGCCGAGGATGCCTCCGGGCCTATCCTTGACAAGGTGCGCACCTCGGGTTTCGATGCCTTGACCGCCGATGAGCGCTTGCGCCTCATCAACGCCTCCCTCCCTCACCGCGACAAATAATCTATCACATATACCTATCATTATGAACATGAAGCAAATGGCCCTGACCGCTTGCATAGCCCTCGCCTCAGCCGGCGCCCTGACCGGCTGCGGGAGCAAAGACTCCGAGCGCGTCAACCCTTTCCTCCAACCCTCCTACGGGACCGTCTATGACATCCCGCCCTTTGACCAGATTCAGTATGGCGACTATCTGCCCGCTATCAAGCAGGGCATAGCCGAGCGCCAGGCCGAGATTGACTCAATCATCGCCAATCCCGCAGAACCCGATTTTGACAACACAATCCTCGCTATGGAGAAGGCCGGACGCACCCTCTCACGCGTCCTCCGGGTGTTTTACGCCCTCAATGAGACCGATTCCTCTCCCGAGATGGAGGAGATCGACGCCGAAGCCACCCCGCTCATCTCCCGCGCTTCCGACGAGATAATGATGAATCCCGCGCTCTTTGCCCGCGTGAAGAGTGTCTATGAGCGTCGCGACTCCATGGGCCTCTCGTCGGCTCAGATAAAGGATGTAGTAGACACCTACAACGACTTTGTCCGCTCCGGCGCCCTCCTCTCCGATGCCGACAAGAAGGAGCTTATGGATGTCAATGCCACCCTCGGTGACCTCTACCTCCAGTATAACCGCAATCTCCTTGCTGCCACAAACGCTTTCTCCATCCTCATCACCGACGAGAAGCGTCTCTCAGGCCTTCCCGAGAGCTCGGTGGCTCAAGCCGCCGAGGCAGCTAAAGAGGCCGGCAAAGACGGCTGGCTCTTCACCCTCCAGGCTCCGAGCCGCCTCCCCGTGCTCCAGTATGCCGACGACCGCGATCTGCGCCGCGAGATGTATGAAGGCTATATCAACCTCGCTTCTTCAGGCGAGTATGACAATGCACCCGTAATCAATAAGATCGTGGCCGCCCGCGCCCGTAAGGCCGCCCTGCTGGGCTATCCCGATTATGCAGCCTTCATGACCTCAAACGTCATGGCAAAGACCCCTCAGGCCGCCGAAGATCTCCTGATGCAGATATGGCGCCCCGCCATCAAGCGCGTGGATGAGGAAGTGGCCGAGATGCAGGCTCTCGCCGACCGCGAGGGTGCCGGCATCACCATCGAGCCCTGCGACTATTATTACTATGCAGAGCGAGTGCGTCGCGATAAATATGCTCTCGATGAGGATGAGGTCCGCGCCTATTTCTCTATCGACAATGTCCGCAAGGGTATCTTCACCATGGCCGAGAAGCTCTATGGAGTGAAGTTTGTAGAGCTCCCCGATGCTCCCCGCTACCATCCCGAAGTGAAGGTCTATGATGTCCTCGATGCCGACTCCAGCCATCTGGCCGTGTTTATGACCGACTATTTCCCCCGCGCCTCGAAGCGCCAGGGTGCGTGGATGGATGAGATGCAAGGCTCTTTTGTCGACCCCGACGGCACTGTCCAGCGTCCGATCGTCTTCAACGTAGGCAATTTTACCCGCCCCGCCGGCGACACTCCCGCTCTCCTGACCCTCGATGAGGTCGAGACGATGTTTCATGAGTTTGGCCACGGTCTTCACGGTATGCTCTCCCGCGCTGCCCTCCGCAGCCAGAGCGGCACCAACGTTGACCGCGACTTCGTAGAGCTCCCCTCGCAGATACATGAGCATTGGGCTCTCCGCCCCGAGCTCCTCAAGGAATATGCCTTCCACTATAAGACTGGCGAGCTCATCCCCGACTCCCTCGTGGCAAAGCTCGAGGACGCCTCGACCCACAATCAGGGCTTCACCACCACCGAGCTCGCCGGCGCCGCTCTGCTTGACCTCAAGTGGGGCCACGTCAATCCCGCCGAGGGCGACACCATCGATGTCATGGGCTTCGAGGCTCAGGTGGCCCGCGACCTCAATATGCCCTCTCAGGTGCAGTTCCGCTACCGCTCGCCTTACTTCCGCCATATCTTCGGCTCCGACGGCTATGCCTCCGGCTACTACACCTATCTCTGGGCCGAGGTGCTCGACACCGACGGCTTCGAGCTCTTTGAGGAAAAGGGTGTGTTTGACCCCGAGACCGCAGCATCCTTCAAGAAAAACGTCCTTGAGATGGGCGGCTCCATCGATCCCATGGAGACCTACGTCAACTTCCGCGGCCACAAGCCCTCTGTTGATGCCCTCCTGCGCAATCGCGGCCTTATAGACAAGAAATGATAGACACTCACACTCATCTCTATCTGAGCGAATTCTGTGTCGACGGCAGTTCCCCCGGAGCTGCCGTCGACCGCGCTTTGGCTGCCGGGGTCGACCGGATGATCATGCCTAATGTCGACCTCACCACCATAGCCCCGCTCCGGGCCCTCGCTGCCGAGCGTAGCGGCGCCGTAAGGATGGCCATGGGCTTTCATCCGACAGAGGTCGGTCCCGGATGGGCCGAGGCCGTGGACCGCATCGAGGCTGAGCTCCGGGGGCCGGATGCCGATGCTTTTGTCGCCGTTGGCGAGGTGGGCATCGACCTTTATTGGGACTCCACTTACCGCTCCGAGCAGATGGAGGCTTTCGATCGTCAGGCGCGCCTCGCCGCCGAGTTGGATCTCCCGCTGATAATCCATTGCCGCGACGGGCTCGATGAGACCCTTGAAGTGATAGAGGGATTGCCGGCGCCCCCTCCCGCCATAGTGATGCACTGCTTCGGAGGCAGTGCCGAGGATGTTGAACAAGTGCGCCGCCGCGCCTCGGCGGTGCCGGAGATATTCTTCGGCATCGGGGGAGTGGTCACCTTCAAGAAATCCACTCTCCCCGAAGCTCTCCCCGCCATAGGCCTCGATCATATCCTCCTGGAGACCGATTCCCCCTATCTCGCCCCTGTCCCGTATCGAGGCAAGCGCAATGAGAGCAGCTATCTTCCCCTGATAGCAGCGAAGATAGGCTCGGTGTTGCTCCCTGGTCTAAGCGAAGCGGAGGCTACGGCGCGCGTTGATGCCGCCACCATGGCCGCCGCCTTGCGCGCTTTCCCGCGCCTCAAGGAGTGATTTATCCGGCGATATTGATAATGCAGCAGGGTGGCCGCGCTCACGCGTGACCACCCTGCGGTGCTTAACAACAATAACAATACAAAACAGTAACAATCAAGAGAATATCTTTGTCAGTCGATGCCTTGGCAGCGACCATTTCTGAAAGTCGGGAGGGGGGAGAGGGGGTGTTCAGTCTTCAATCATTCCGGCAGTGCCAAGCTCAGCTTGGAGCTCTGTCAGGGAGTCGGTCTCTGCGGCGGTCTCGGGAGCTCCGGTATCAGAGTAAATTCCCTTGCCGTCAAGGAGTCCGGAGATTATTGCCAGTCCATCGGCCATCTGAGGGTCGAGAGAGCGATAGAAGTCGTTGGCGCCATCAGGGTCAAGGGCCATCGTGGCCTTGTAGACCGTCTGAAACCGGTCGGCGGCGGTGTCGTCGCCTGTGGTGATGGCAATCATCGCATATGAAGCTGCCAGTCGGCACATATCATGAATAGGCAGCCCTTCATACTCTGAAAAAGCCTTGTCGGCAGCCTCTTGCGCAGCCTCGATATGGCCCTTCTCGGCGGCTTCGTAGGCCTGGGAAGCCTCTTGAGAAGGCGTCTTGCCGCAAGCTACAAGGAGGATAAGCGGGATGATAGCCGGGAGGAGCGGTGCCACAAGGGCCGAGAAGAAGCGAGCCATTTTTGTCAGATGTTAGAGTGATGAGTTTCGGGATGTGGGCGCCGAGGGGCGCCGGATGAGGGGAGAGTGAGGGAGGAGATTAGAGAATGGGAGTAAGATAGGGGTTTAGAGGAGAAGCATCAGAAACTGTCGTTTCATCGTTTCTTATACCTTTACAACACCCCTGTCGGCAGATAGTTCGCCCGTGTTACATTTTTATTACAATTCTCCCTGGCGGCTTTCAATATAGAAACCCGAAAAGCCAAAGCGGAATCTTGTTGCCGAGACCATACTCGATGTCGTCGGCGGCTACAAAGCTGTCGGGGATATCCTTTATCTGCTCAAACCCTTTCCGTGCGCCTCCAACCTCAAAGAGATAACGCTCATCTACGAGGAGATCTCCGGAGGCGGGATAGGCGAGACTGTGATTGCGGGCCATCATTGACGCCAGGAAGGTCTCTCTGACCTTACCCTTGTCAGCCTCTCCGAGAGCAAAGAGGATTGATGAATTGTTGAAAAGCACTTTCTGGGGCTTTATCATCGACTTGGGGTTTTTCTCAGCCCGGAAATAGAGTAGGCGCAAGATCTGCGATTTCTCAAGGAGCGAGAATATCTTTATAAGCTGATTTTTAGTGACATCCATCAAGTCAGCGGTAAGCTTTGCATTGAGGGGTGATGGTGTCTGCGAAGCCATGATAGATATCAGCTGCTTGGCTTTAAGGAGAGTGGCATATTCGACCTTCTCCACGGCGGGTATATCATAATCCACTACCGTTGATAGGATGTTATTGACCCGCGTCAGATAATTTGCCTCACTCTCAGTGGTATAGAAGGGGTAAAAACCGTGTCGGAGATATTGGCCAAACAGTTGGATAATTTTTAGTTGCGAGGATATATCCCGGGCAATCTTCCCGTGGTCATAAAGGATTTCGGTCAACGACAGGGGCTTGAATCGGTAGCCCTCAAACTCCAGAAACTCCCTGAAGGAGAGACCCGGGAGATCATAAAGTAGGCATCTGCGCGACAG
Source organism: uncultured Bacteroides sp. (assembly GCA_964488335.1). GTDB lineage: Bacteria > Bacteroidota > Bacteroidia > Bacteroidales > Muribaculaceae > Paramuribaculum. The sequence goes on along the minus strand of CAZAUV010000008.1, from coordinate 5,739 downwards.
ATCGGCCATAGAATGGTCAATCTCCAGGAGTGATGAGCCTGTAAAGACTATCCTCAATGCGGGGTGAAAGTCATAGACATTCTTTATCTGGCGTTCCCAGCCGGGGAGGCGGTGTACTTCGTCAATAAATAGATGAGTGATGCCCTCGGCCTCGGCCATAACGGCTAAGTCAAGCAGATTGTGTGCGCCAAACCATATATCATCGAGCGATACATATATCACTTGTGAAGTATCGGGAAAAGCGAGCTTCATGCGCTGAAGCATCATCGTGGTTTTCCCTACGCCTCGTGCGCCTTTTATGCCTATGAGGCGTGAATCCCATGAGATAGAGTCATATAGATTTCTTACATGCTTTGTAGAGATATGTTTGAGAAGCGTATCTGATTGTCGTCTTAGAGTATTCATGCCGCAAAGTTAATTAAAAAAATGTCATTGCAATGACATTTTTGGCAAAAGTGTTATTGCAATGACATTTTTTATTGGTGGTGTTATTGTAAAGACATCTCGGGCGAAAGTGTTATTGTAATGACACTTTTGCGGCGCTTTCCTTCAGATAAGCAAGGATAAAGGATGGAGGAGGAGAATGTAAAAGCATTCCCGGGGCGCGGGTGTCCGGTCAATAATTTGGCGTATAGGTCAATAATTTGACCGGGGTGGATTAGGCCAGGATGCGGTCGGCAATCCAGCGCCCCACTTCGGCGGTGCCGTAGGTCGGCTTTCCCTCAGGTTGTATGTCGGGGGTGCGCACATATTCCTCCAGGGAAGCGTTGACGGCGTCGCGGATGGCGCGCCCCTCTTCCATAAGGCCGAAATGCTCAAGCATCATTGCTCCGGAGAGTATCTGCGCCAGAGGATTGGCGATATTTTTGCCGGCAGCCTGGGGCCATGAGCCGTGGATGGGCTCGAAGACAGGAGTGCTCTCGCCCACGGAGGCGGAAGGGAGGAGGCCCATAGATCCGGAGATGACCGAGGCCTCGTCGGTGAGGATGTCGCCGAAAGTATTTTCGGTGACCATTACGTCAAAGAAGCGCGGCTCCTGGACCATGCGCATAGCGGCATTGTCGACATACATGAAGTCGGTTGACACTTCAGGATGCTCTACCATCATCTCCTTGGCCACGCGGCGCCAGAGGCGCGAAGAGGCAAGGACATTGGCCTTGTCGACCACGCAGAGCCGGCCGCCGCGGCGCTCGGCATATTGATAGGCCACGCGGAGGATGCGCTCTATCTCGGGTCGCGAATAGATGCAGGTATCATAGGCTTCGTCGTCGCCCTCTTTCTTCTCGCCGAAATACATTCCGCCGGTGAGCTCGCGGATGCAGACGAAGTCGGCGCCCTCTACGAGTTCGGGCCTCAGGGGCGAGAGATGGAGCAGACACTTGAAGGTGGTCACGGGGCGGACGTTGGCAAAGAGGCCGAGCTTCTTACGCATAGCCAGGAGGCCCTGCTCGGGGCGCACCTTGGCGTCGGGGTTGGAGTCGAAGCGGGGATCGCCCACGGCGGAGAAGAATACGGCGTCGGCCTCGCGGCAGATCTCGAAGGTGGCGTCGGGGAAGGGATTGCCTGTGGCGTCGATGGCGGCGGCGCCCACGAGGGCCTCTTTATATATAAAGGTGTGGCCAAAGCGCTTGGCCACTGCATTGAGCACTTCGATGCCGGCGCGAGAAATCTCGGGGCCGATGCCATCGCCGGGGAGGACGGCTATCTTGAGGTTCATAGCTGAGTGGTTCAGAGGGGGATTATCGATTGTTTTCAAAGGCGATGATATCATCTTTATGGGTCAGGAGATAGTCAATATCGTCGAGGCCCTGAGAGAGACATTCCTTTTTGTAGGGATTGATGGTGAAAGTCTCGGAGCGCCCTGTCAGGCAGTTGGTCACGGTCTGCGAAGGCAGGTCTATGGTCACCTGAGCATCAGGCTGCGCCTCGATGGTGGCAAAGAGCTCGGCCAGAAACTCCGGTGAGACCGTGACGGGGAGGACAAAGTTATTGAGCTCGTTATTGCGATGGATATCAGCGAAGAAGCTCGATATGACGGCGCGGAAGCCATAGTCGGCGATAGCCCAGGCGGCGTGCTCGCGCGAGGAGCCGCAGCCGAAGTTTTTGCCGGCCACGAGGATGCGGGCCTCTTTCAGGGCGGGGGCGTTGAGGATAAAGTCGGGATTGGGAGTGCCGTCGGGGAGATAGCGCCAGTCGTTGAAGAGATGGTCGCCGAAGCCCTCGCGCGAGGTCGACTTGAGGAAGCGGGCCGGGATAATCTGGTCAGTATCGACATTCTCCACCGGCAGCGGCACACATGTGGAGGTGATAGTGGTAAATTTCTCTTTCATAGCTTGACAGGATCAGATGCGGGGGTCGGTGATTACTCCGTTGACGGCTGCGGCTGCGGCCACAAGAGGTCCGGCGAGGACGGTGCGGGCCCCGGGGCCCTGGCGCCCCTCGAAATTGCGGTTGGAGGTGGATACGGCCAAGGCGCCGGCGGGCACCTTGTCGGGGTTCATCGCCAGGCAGGCCGAGCATCCGGGCTGGCGGAGTTCAAAGCCGGCTTCGGCCAGGATTTTGTCAATACCCTCCTCTTCTATCTGGCGCCTGACGCTCCATGAGCCGGGGACGAGCCATGCCGTGACGTCGGGGTGGCGCTTGCGGCCTTTGACATATGATGCGAAGGCCCGGAAGTCTTCGATACGTCCATTGGTGCATGAGCCTAAGAACACATAGTCGACCTTCTGGCCGATGAGCTTCTGTCCAGGCTCAAACTTCATATATTCGAGGGCCTTGAGATAGCTCTCGCGGGCGGCGGGGTCGGCGGGAGCCTCGGGTATGGTCTCCGAGATACCTATGCCCATGCCGGGATTGGTGCCGAATGTCACCCGAGGCTCGATATCCTCGGCGCGGAAAGTCACCTCGCGGTCAAAGACGGCATCGGGGTCGCTGGCCAGGGCTCGCCATTGAGCGATGGCCTTCTCCAGCTCCTCCCCCTTAGGCGCGAAGCGGCGCCCGCGGATATATTCGAAGGTAGTGTCGTCGGGGGCTATCATGCCGCCTCGGGCTCCCATCTCGATCGACAGGTTGCAGACGGTCATACGCTCCTCCATAGAGAGGGCCCGGATGGCTTCGCCGGCATATTCGACGAAATAACCGGTGGCTCCCCCGGTGCCGAGTTGCGAAATTATATAAAGGGCTATATCCTTGGCTGTTACTCCGGGCCGGAGGCGTCCGTCGATGTTGATGCGCATCGTCTTTGGCTTGGGCTGGAGGATACACTGGGTGGCGAGCACCATTTCCACCTCCGACGTGCCTATTCCGAAAGCCACGGCTCCGAAAGCGCCGTGGGTCGAGGTGTGGGAGTCGCCGCAGACAATCGTCGCTCCGGGCAGAGTAAGGCCGTTTTCTGGTCCCATGACGTGGATGATGCCGTTGAGGGGGTCCATAAGGCCGTAGAGAGTCAGACCAAACTCCTTGGCATTGGCCAGCAGGGTCTCTATCTGGCGACGGCTGACGGGGTCTTCGATAGGGCGCTCCTGGTGGAGAGTAGGGATATTATGGTCGGGAGAGCAGATGGTGCGCTCGGGGCGGAACACCTTGAGGCCACGGCGCCGGAGGCCGTCAAAAGCCTGGGGAGTGGTCACTTCGTGGCAATAATGCCGGTCGATATAAAGCTGCTGGGGCCCGTCGGGGATGGCTGTCACCACGTGGGCATCCCATACTTTGTCAAATAGGGTCTTGGCCATAGGGCAGGGGAGGGAAATCAGTGGGGAAACTTATTGATGGCATCGACAAAGGCCTCGGCCGAGGCGGCGATGATGTCGGTGTTGGCCGAGAAACCGTAATATTGCACTCCGTCGTGCTCCACGGTCATATGGACCTTGCCTACGTCGTTGCTACCCTTGTTGATAGCCTGGATGAGAAATTCCTTGACGAGCATCGTCCGGCGGATGATGAGCTTGATGGCCGAGATAGCGGCATCGACGGGGCCGTTGCCGGAGGCGCAGGCTTCGAAGTGCTCTCCGGCAATATTGAGGCCCACGGAGGCCACCGAGTGGATGCCCACTCCCGAGGTGACCTGGAGATATTCGAGCTTGATGCGATGGTTGGTGCGGTGCTCTCCGGCGAGCATCAGGATGTCGTCGTCGTTGATTTCCTTTTTCTTGTCGGCCAGGCGGAGGAATGCCTCATAAGCCTTGTCGAGAGCCTCTTTCTCGAGGTCGAGGCCGAGGACGTGGAGGCGGTGCTTGAGGGCTGCGCGTCCTGAGCGTGCTGTCAGGACTATCGAGTTTTCGTCGAGGCCCACGTCGGTCGGGTCAATGATCTCATAGCTCTCGCGGTTTTTGAGCACGCCGTCCTGATGGATGCCCGAGGAATGGGCGAAGGCGTTGCGGCCCACGATGGCCTTGTTGGGCTGCACCGGCATATTCATCAGCGACGACACCAGACGCGATATTGAGGTGATGCGGGTGGCATTGATATTGGTGTCGATGCCGAGCTCCTTGTGGGAGCGGAAGGTCATGACCACCTCTTCAAGCGAAGTGTTGCCGGCTCGCTCGCCGATGCCGTTGATGGTCACTTCGGCCTGACGTGCACCGCCGAGGATGCCGCTGACGGTGTTGGCCGTGGCCATTCCTAAGTCGTTGTGGCAGTGGGTGGCGATGGTGGCTTTATGTATGCCGTCGACATGCTCGCAGAGATATTTTATCTTGGCATGAAATTCTTCCGGGAGGCAGTAGCCGGTGGTGTCGGGGATGTTGACCACAGTGGCTCCCGCCTTGATGACGGCCTCCACCACGCGGGCCAGATATTCATTGTCGGTGCGTCCGGCGTCTTCGGCATAAAACTGCACATCCTCTACATATTTCTTGGCATATTTCACTGCAGTCACAGCGCGCTCGAGGATCTCCTCGCGATTGGAGTTGAATTTGTAGCGGATATGGGGCTCTGACGTGCCGATGCCGGTATGGATGCGCTTATGCTTGGCATATTGGAGCGCTTCGGCAGCCACGCGGATATCGTTTTCTACGGCGCGTGTCAGGGCGCATATCGTGGGCCATGTCACGGCCTTGGAAATCTCTACTACGGAGGTGAAATCGCCGGGGGAGCTTACTGGAAATCCGGCCTCGATGACATCGACACCCAGCTCTTCGAGAGCCTTGGCCACCTCGATTTTCTCGACGGTGTTGAGCTGGCATCCGGGGACCTGCTCGCCGTCGCGGAGGGTGGTGTCAAAGATATATAAACGGTCGCTCATAAGAGAAAAAATGATGACGGATAGTTATCAGAAATGAGATAATAGGCGACAAAGTTACATAATTTCCGCCACCCGGACAAATATTTTTCAGTCCGGCCTCTGATATGATTTCAAAGTGTAGGGAGAGCGGCATCTTGGCCGATGATCTTTATAGTGGAAGATGCCGTTTCATTCCCGTTTTCCGCTCTTTATGTTGATATTTTTTTTGTTAAAAATTGAATAAAATGAAAAAAATATATTTACTTTGCACCATATTATTCCGACCTTATTATGATGTCAGACCCTATCCTTTGAATCTCTCCCCGCCCTCTGAGGGCCCTGTCTCTCCTCTTTAACGCAGCCAACGGTCAGACATATCGCAGCCTCGAGCTAAGGCTGCCCCGCGCCATACATGACTATTTATCAGTAAATTAAAAAAAATACCTTATAACTTTAATTCAACCTCTTGCATGAAGAACATTTGTTTTCAAATGAGTCGGAAGGCGTGGCTGGCATTA